>NZ_JBDKEE010000029.1:0-47663 GCF_051130085.1 Enterobacter sp. PTB | reverse complement strand
TGGATCTACCAGCACGTGGCCACCGATAAAGCCTTCGGCGGAGAGCTGTACAAATTCCTCCGGCAGGGTAAGCGCCGCTATCGCAAAGGCTACGGTAAAAAACGAAGTTCGATACCTGACGCCGTCTCCATCGAGCAACGGCCAGCGGTGGTTGATGAACGCAGCCGAGTTGGGGACTGGGAAGCCGACCTTGTTCTGGGTAAGCGAGGCACCGGCGCCATCGTTACGCTGGCCGAGCGTAAAAGCCGTATTTACCTGACGAAAAAGGTGTTTTCTAAAGACTCAACCGAAGTGGCAGCAGCCATTATCTCGATGCTGAGTGGCTATAAGGATGTCTGCCATACCATCACGTTCGACAACGGCAGGGAGTTTACCCGGCACAAGGAAATCGCTGCTGCGCTGGAAGCGGAAACCTACTTTGCTCACCCGTATGCCTCATGGGAGCGCGGGCTAAACGAGAATACTAATGGGCTGTTGAGGCAGTTTATCCCGAAAGGGACTGATCTGACGGCGGTTACGGATGACGAGCTACGCAGGTATCAGGGAGCACTGAATAGCAGGCCACGAAAATGCCTGGGGTTCCGGCAACCTTCAGTGGTCTTTGCAGAGCTAAGACATGCGGCTTAGCGTTGCACTTAATAGTTGAATCCGCCCTTTGACGGTTCTGGAAACAGAAGACCCAGCAGATTTATGCTTTTTCTTTTTGAAAAACAACAAATAAATAACATAAATCGCCGCTAAAAATATCCATAACTCCATGAACAGTAACCTTAAAAATGACTTTTCACATACACCGAAAGAATGGTGAGAAAAAGCAGGGCAAGTGGAATAATCTCAAAATAACACTTCTAAATTGCGAGGGTTAAAAGCAAATCACAATCAAAATTAACTAGCTGATTTAAATGATAAAAATAATTTAACAGTTTGCTTAACAAGCAGTGGATTTTTAAGGTGTGGCGAGTCAATTCGCCTCAGAATGATGTTGTACTACTGCTACGTTAACATGCGAGAAAATACACAGGTGATGCAGATCTAACCGCCGTAACATGAAACCTACCGATTCATTGAGAATATCGGCAACTGTATGGCAGGGAAGCCTTTAGAGAGAATACCATCTCGCACTTCCGCTTCGCGGTCAGAGACAAAATGCACCTGTGATACCTAAACCTTGCATTTTCCGCCCATTTTAGCAGTGTATAGAGAGCCGGGCACAGCGACGGCCCCCATTCAGTGAGCCGATATTCAACATTCGGTGGCACTTGGGGATACACCATACGCGACACAATGTCGTCGGTTTCCAGCTATCGCAGTTGCTCCAGGAAAATCGGGTGATGTGCTCGCTCAGACCTGTCAGCGTGATAATTGCCTGTAACGTCATGACCGGTCCGTCACTGAACGCCCTGATCACGCTTCTGGCATCATCCGTCATAGTCATTTCACTTAAATCCCTGGGGTTATCAATCTACAGAAAAAATTAATCAGGGAGCAAGGGTATAATCCAGCACGATGATATCCTGCAGAATCGGTCGAAATATCGCTTTCAAATCATCATGCGCCGAATGCGGCAGATAGCGCTGGCGGGCTGCCTCATCCGCAAACGTCATGAGCACGCAGTGCGTATAGCCTGCATTCTTCTCTTCGGGGCTATCATTGATACCCCATTCCACGCTTATAACGCCTTCAATCCGATCGGGGATCTCCAGAAATGCTGATCTGACGGCCAGTATTTGTTCCACTGACGCCTCGTCAATGAACGTGATAAACAGAATATGTCTGATCATGGTTAACTCCAGTCGATACTGGTGGTAGTGTAAAAACCACATGTTCAAGGTCGTCTGGTGTGACGCGAATAATGCTCTCACCAGGTAAACCGGAGCGCAACAGAACCAGGCGGCGGTCTGCAGGTCGCTGCCGTTATGGCGAAACAGGGAGCACACAGTTGTGCCACTATCCACCAGTCCACGTCGGGTCTGGCCGGGTGGGTCAGCTTGCTCAGCTCGTCGCACACCTGCGTGTATTCAGGCCATGCGCGGGGATCCAGGCCCGCATGAACGGGCAGGTTTCGGGAAAACATAATCAAACGTCCTTAATTCAGGAGGATTATTGTTACTTCTGATGCCAGCCGTTCAACGATTTCGAACTATTGATGAAATAGAACCACAATCATGTGGTTTATCAAAAGCAGAGCTACTTTTAATATATTCAGCAATCAGCGTCCCAATAATTTTTACCGACTCTTTGTTAGTTGTTATAAAACCCAATGGCATAGTCACTGGCAAAGTTTCTGGTTGAGAAATATGATAGATAACAACAGATAATTCATTATCGAGATGAAGGATCTCAACATTACCATCTAACAATCCTTCAGTAAGCCCTTTAGCGTACTCGTGGAATTGCCCAAGTGCATACTTCCATTGTTTGGCTCCTCTAGAATCATCATATGAGACTGGCACGTATAATACAGGTTTATATAACTGCTTATCTTTCGTACTCGACTTATGAATAAAATCACTCAAGCTAGAGATAAAGCATTCGCTCTTTGACCAGTATGGATCTGATGGTGCGATCCACATGAAATGACTACCGCCATGTTCAGCTTTGTCTTTGATACGCCGTCCAATCACCGGTGCCAAAACTTTCTGCAGCTTTTCCCAATTATTTTTAGCGTATATTGGACCTAAGAAAGTCGTTCTGCCTGAGGCAGAGTATTCTTCCAGGGCCTGCATATCCTTAATAAAAGTTGGATTAAGCTGATTAGTTTTTGAGTCAAATAACTTAAGCGTATTTTCATCGTTGAGTGATACCATTGCCTTAAATATACTCATGGTATTGTTAAGTCGTAATAGCCTTGATATTTCAATAGAAATTAACTCATGAACACCTTCAGAGCTATTTAAGTGCTCATAGTCTTCACGTTCGACAGCCTTACCATCGTTATCCATTTTAAACTCAGTTGTTAAACGTAGCGGCAATTGCCGGAGTTTATTAACAGAATTAACTGTATAAATAGAAGGCTGTTCTTTGCCACCCTGAACTTGTAAGTGAGACAGATAGCCTTTATCCAGGATCTGATTAAACTGGTACTGAAAGTGTTTCTCAACCAACCTCTCACTTTGAGAAATATTATTGTCATCAACCTTTAATGATACCCCTCCCCTCCAGTGGTCCTGGACATTTTGGTTGCTGAAGCAACTAAAAGTGGCTAAATCAAATGATAAGGTACCCCCACTATCTTGGACAGTTGAAAGGTGCGGCATCTCTCCAACCTCAGAAAAATATCCATTTGATTTGTCGGTTAAGGTCAGTCTGCCGTCTGAGGAGAGCGTAAGTTCGCCACGCTGCACAAGATCTGAGATAGCCTCCTCTGTCTCACGATGGCTCAGGCCGAAATAGGTTGATATTTGTGCTTTGCTCATTGAGGCTACATGAACAAGCCTCAGTACAAATTCCCGGATAAATGGCAGCCCTTTCTGGGAAACATATGAAAACTGAATGTTAAACCTCTGTGCAGGCAGCAAGAAGTCAACCTCGTGGTAGGTTGCTTTATGATCAGATGTCATTTCTTTTTCCCTCCCTGCTGAGCCGAGAGGAACGCATATCCAGCGCCCTGACCTCGTTCAGCCATATAGTGAACAACGGAGCCTAATGGCAGCTCTTTATTGTTTCCCTTCCATACATCAGCATTGCCAACGATTAATAAGCGATCCATTGCTCGTGACATTGCTACATTGACACGGTTTGGAGCGCGTAAGAAACCTGGGCTATGTTGCTTATCCGAACGCGTCAGAGATAAAATGATGATCCGATTTTCCTTGCCCTGATAACTGTCAACCGTGTCAATTTTAACAATATCCTTAAAGCCGTCGCTCCAGATTTCCTGATTGAATTTCTGACGTAGCAACCGCTTTTGTTCGGCATACATACAAATTACTCCGATAGCGGCTTCATCTTTGTTAACGAGCTTTGAAAGCTGAGCAATAAATTCTTCATTCTCTGACACCTGTTTAAGTACAGAAATAATCTCGTCAGCTTCACTTCGGTTGTAAATACTTGTTCCACGGTCTTCAAGATGGTGGGCCCTATGGCCCAGAGTAGCAGTATCCAGCCAGGTCACTACGCTACGTAAAGCTTCTGGTGCATGCTGATAGACATCCGGAATTGCTCGCTCTCCATTCAGAAGCTTCCTGTCATAGAAGGTCTTCGATATGAGATCGCCAATTGGGGGAGCCATACGATATTGAGTCAGCAGAGCTGCACTCGCTTGCGCACCATAAGCAGAGTTGAAGGCACGAGCAAAGTCACTTCGTAACACCTCATCAATTTCAGTACGAGAATTATTGATACCCAGTTTTCTCGCTAATGCCGCCTTGTGAGCATCTGAGTACAATGGTGGAAGCTGCAGATGGTCACCCACTAACAGGACGCGTCTGGCCGACTGCATCGCAATGGCCAGCTCACTCGCAATCGAGCGCGCAGCTTCATCAATAATCACCCAATCGTAGATATTCTCCTGGATACCAATGTGCCCCTGTCCAATACCGACGCATGTGCCAGCCACTAACTGCCTGGAGCGTGAATAAAACTCATCAAGGTTCACTCGCTCTCCCGACATAGCATCCTGCATATCCCGGGATATTTTAGCTAATGCCTTTACTCGTCGTACCTCATCAGGTCTGACACCATACTCCGTACACAGCCTTGAGATCAGAATGTCTTTTGCTGCAGAGATCTTAGCGTCTTTGTCCAGGTTAATCCCATGCTCCTGACTCAGCCTGGAGCGGATGGAAAAGTCGAGTTCGACTGCAATATCTTTCAGTTCATTGATCTCTTTTGGAGCGGTTAAATCGTTAACCTGATAGAGCAATTTCTCAAGGTGATCTATTTGCTTGAACAACCTGAGCTCCGCAAGCACGACACCCGAAATAAACCCCGGCTCCAGACCAATGGCTTCACTCAACGCTTCAACGCGGTACTTAATTTCAGCATTGAACAGTTCGCGCTTCTCCGTTGTGATTGCGTTTGAATACACATCTTTCAGGCCGGGAGAAACGGCCCCTTCACGGTTACTGAACCTGACGACATCCAGCTCTGTACCAAGTCGGGAACAGTGCTTTCTGATGCGCTCGGCCGCTGTATTCACAGCCTCGTGTGACTGGCTAACCAATAAAATGCGTTTAGTGTTCTGCTTCTCAATCAGGTAGTGGACAAAGGCCGCAATAAACTCGGTTTTACCGGTCCCCGGTGGCCCCTGTAGCAGGGATAGAGGACCATTATTAACCAGTATGTTAAACGCCTTTCTTTGCTGGTCATTCAGACTGATCTTGTTTCCGTGCTGGTCTTCACGGTCGTACCTGGCAAAATCGGCATCGCTGACAGTGACACCATAATTTTGAGCAACCTGTTTGCAGGATGGATCGAACAAATCAATTAAGTCAGGCAGCACACTTTCTCGATCGAGGAGTCGTTCCAGCGCTCGTTTACGCTTCTGATAAGAAGCTCGATCCTGCTTTGTACGGAAGAAGACAATATCAGAATCTTTCAACCTGTAGGCTGCTGAACGCACTTTGACCAGTCGAATCTCTTTGAGCTCTGACTTCTTAAGTGACACCTCACCAATAAATCGCTCAACCCCTTCCTGATCGACCTGTAAGGCTTCAACTTCATCGCTACTTCTGAAAGCGCCAAGAGGATCAACATCTGCAGAGTAAGGGATGAGCAACTCTCCATAAGCATCTGCAACAGGGACTACCTCACCACTGACCTCAATGTTTGGATACGATTCTGTTTCAGTATCCAGAATGGCGCGCCACAACTTCACCGTCGGGATTTCCAGCACTTCTTTTAAAGCAGGCTCCAGAGCCTGCTTATCAAGTCTTGCAAAGGCATCTTTTAACTGAAGAGTAAGCGGCTCCTGTGCCTGAACGTCTTCAGATGCAGCAATCAATTCGATTGCCCGGGCAAAAGATTCTTCTTCATTAAGCAATACTGCCAACGCCGACATATCCTGCGGGCTGCCGGGAGTAATCCTAATACCGGTACCAATTTCGAACTGGCTTTCATCAATATCTTGCTTACGAATTGATGAGCGAACCCTTGGCTTAAAGCCATAAAGCAGCGTCTTCTGTTCTTTGCTGAACATTGCAGAAAAACTACCACCAATCCCGGTGAAAGTGACTTTTACTTCAGCTGGCTCTTTACGATTTGGCTCAACTTTGACATACAGATGCCCGTTATCAGGCAGAACAGAGATTATTTCATCGGCGTTTCCTGCTGTAATCTCTATCAGAGCTTGTTTTGACGCCAGGTCATAATTGTCTACCGCTTTTTTAAACCGGCCTAAATCCTTAAACCCAAAAATCGGATCTTCCAGTTCAGCCCGGATGGCATTCGCAATAGTCGGGTAAAGGTCTGATTCATGCCCCCAGGACAAACCTAACAACTCGCAGGACATCTTCATCACTGCATAGTTGTCGCGTTCAAAGGAAGTACAATTATCAATGTATTCAGGGCTGTAGCTGTGGTTTTTAGGTTCGTCACCCGACGGTGAAAAATCGGGGATATCGATGAGGAAAAGCGAGTGCCCCTCAGTCCCAAGCATCACATTGCCAGGGTGGATGTCCCCGTGAGAAACACCAAGACCGTGCAAATGCTCAACTGCAGCGACAAACTTATCAATGAGATCGATTTTTTCATCATCTGAGACCACCATTTTGTCCCAGATCTCTCCTTGTACCTGATCCGTGACCATGTACAGACTCGATGATTTAGATGCGATACCAAATTCACGAATTTCAGGCAGATACGTTGGTTTAACTAAAGAAAGCTGCTCCACCTGTTTTAAAAACTTCAAAACCTGGAAGTTTATTGACGAATCGTCTCCTTGCCCACCAACATTCAGCCACGCCTTCACGAGCCTTCCACCTGAGATATAGACTTCTTTATCGGATGTTTCTACCAGAAAGTCATCATCTTCCCGATACTGACGAGAGTGGTTAATAGCATGCCTGTAAGGGGCAAGCTCAGTATCATCAAATGTTGGGATCGCCTTGCCTGCTGGTTCGGCTTGTTTAAGGGCATCAAAGAAATCAGTCGCGGAAGCAAATTTTGCAGCAACAGCATCCAGTAACACATCTGAATACCGGTGCTGACTGTTTAACATACTCTCCTGTACTGTCTCCAGACTCTTTGGCGACATGCGCTTACCGCTTAATAAGTGCCAGGCTACAAGGCCCAGGGCATGAACATCCTGCTGAAAAGGCGTAAGCTCGCCCCCATCAAGCATGTCTTTTACCTCAACAGCACCCACTGATAAAAGCTTACGATAATCTCCGACCGTTCCAACTGGTCGATGGTATGCCGAAATAAAGTTTGACAGGGCTACTTCTTTTGAAGGTGAAATCCACAGACTGTGATCGGCTATATCCCTGTGAGCAATTTTCATCTCATGGAGATCGCTAAACTTTGCAATGAGCAGTTTGACCACATTCAAACGGTCCAAGTCAGAAAACGCCTTACCATACTTCCCGATGAATTCGTTAAACCGAACATGACCCGGCGGAAGCTCATAGACTTCGCTGTACTCGGCCGTCACCTCGTCTTTCTGAAAACTGGTTAGTGACCTTAGGCAGTGGTTATAAAGGTCCCTATTCTGGTGATTGATGTGCTGTAATACTTCACGTTCACGTGAAACGACCTCAGCTCTTCCTTCTGGCGTGTACGCTTTCGTCCCCGGGATATTCCGGAAACTCCATACTCTGAGTAATGCTTCGCTATTTGCTGATATCTCTGATTTTGCCAGGTATTCCCGATACACCTTTTTAGGATGTTCGAAAATCATATCCTTAGCTTCGTAGCCATTAACTCTCAGGGCTTTTGGTGCTGTCTGAGTCCCTAAGAACAAGTTATCAAAAAGGGGAAAATCTTTGTTCAGAACCTGGGAGTCTGGATGGGGTCTGAAGTAGTTGTTGAAAGTGTTGCGATCAGCAAATTTAAGAAAATCTGTTAACGAGATCGTATGGTGAAGTTGTTCCTCAGGTAACTCACTAAAGTCCGAATTTCCAGTCATCACAACAAAGAAATGAACAAATGGGGCATAGCCTTTGTTCGTAAAATGGTCTGCCAGCCGCTTGAGTTTGTTGTCCAGCATGAACTTTTTGCCACGGGTCACGCTTACGGGCGAGCGACCCATGTTCTTGCCACCCTTATACCAGGTATCTCCGCGCGCGGTTACAGGCTGATGGTTCCAGTCCTTCAGTTCAACAATGATCACATTGCAATGCGTAACAATGACTAAATCGAATTCACCTTCTTTTTTTGCCTCAACAAAACGAAAACCTGCATAACCTTTCCAGGGGAACATTCCGTTGCCGGTATAACCATGGCTTTTCAACTGCTCTCCAATTGAGCCTCCACGTACAGGCTTAGATATGTTAGCCGAAAAAGCAGCCTTTATTTTCTCAATAGCTACCACTTCTTGCTCTTGTAAGCCACCATCCCATATTTCTACTTCCAACTGAATTCCCCTTATATTTCAATCTAGTTTATCAAGATAGTTAGGTCGGTCATGCAGCTCTTGACCCGCTATCTCCAGACAGATTCTGTTTCTATGTTAACACTATCCTCTTTCCCGTATTTCCCGCAGCGCCAGTATCCGCTGACGATTAATTAGCTTTCTTTCTCATTATTCAGTCAGTAAATCAGTGTGAGTCATCAGCGCATAACGGTTCTGCAACTGGCGAAGATGCTGTTCGGCTTGCTGTTCCGTGGCGCTCTGACTGCCATTGTCGTTTTTTTGTTGTACCAGCTGACGCAATTGCTCTTCCAGCGGCACGTTCTGACTCAGGGTCTGCGTGATGGCAAACACCGAGGATTTCAGCTCAGAGACCGTGAGATATTTCCCCCGCTGTACATCGGTGCTGTTGAGTTTGTTCGTCAGCGACTGCAGTTGTTCCATGGCCTTATGCCAACCCTGTAGCCGGGCTTCCGGCAGGGCATTTGCCGCCACCTGCTGCTGCCACTGTTTTGCCAGGGCCTCCGTTTCCGGCTGATGCGGCCACAGGCGCTGTGTCTGTGCCACCAGCGTAAAGCCGTAGTCCTGCGCCCATGACGGGGAAAGGTGGGCAACCACATCCAGCTGCTGTCGGGTACGTTCCGTGATAACACGCCCCTGTGACTGTAGCGCGCCCGCATCCCCCTCTATCATCGCCCCCTGCTCAGAAGAAGAGAGCACCACCGGCAACGGAGAGAGCGAGGTGGCTATCAAGGTTTCCGGCAGGCGGTCGTGCCACTGCTGCCAGATCCAGGTGCCAATCGCCGTGAACAACAACGTGGCGGCAACCCCCCCTCCAAATCCCGCCCACACGCCACGACGATGCCGCTTCAGGATGGAGGTCGGTGTTATTCGCTGCGTGCCGTCATCCCGCACCACCAGCACCACCGGTTCACTGGTGCCATACGCCTGCCCTGCGCTGTCCGGTACCAGAGGTGTAGCCGTGTGCAGGTACGAAGGCTCAACGGCGGCGGGCAAGGGGGCGTCTTTTGCATTCTCCAGCCGCACGACCGCCGCATGCATCCAGTGCAGCAGCGCATCCATTTTACTGACCTGACGCAGCTCCATGCGTTGCAGCTGGTCACACAGGTGCCGGAACTGCTGCTCCAGACGGTACACCGCCGGCAGGTCCTGGTGACTGAGCGTAAACCGGCGCAGGCTCAGCATCAGATGGCCACTGAGCCACATCAGAATGTCCTTACGCACCGGTATCTGGGGCGGCCACATGACACTCCACTGGTGTGTTATCAGCGAGTCCACCAGCTCCAGCCCTTCCGACAGGCCGGGTAAACCGGAACGCTGCAAACGGGCACAGCAGAACCACGCGGCGGTCTGCAGGTCGGTGCCGTTGTGACGAAACAGGGTCACGCACAGCTGCTCTACCCAGGGAAAGATTACGGTGTGCCGTAGGCACACCGTGATCTTTCCCTGTTCACCCAGCAGACGTGCAGTGAAAGGGCTATTAACGTAGCGATCGCTGTATTGCACCTGAGCTATTTCACGTTTTTCGTTGAAAACACGCTTCCAGAATGGATGCTGACTACTTATAAGCGCCCAGAAACGTGACCCGAAACCTTCCAATGGGCCATCAAGTTGGTGGGACAAATTGATTCGAACAGCTCCTGCGGGCAACTCAGGTAGCAGTTCTTCCGGGGAGAGCGCATTTCCAGAAAGCACTTTCGCAACATGCACCTGACAAGATACAACAGGAGTCGTTGCACTCTGTCCCCAGCTTTCACCAGGGATGGTAATGGCATCATTGCCTGCTGCCCACTGTAGGCAATGATCATCACCAATAATTTGCGCCAACCAGTGGCCTTTACCCTGTGCAAGCTGGCTCTCAGTGATAGGACGGATGCATAACGTGTTACCCGGCATCGCTGACAATGCCGACAACTGATGGCGTATTTTCTCAGGTAACTCAGCTAATGCGGTGGTGATTAGCAGCTCGACCTTGCCTCCCGAGGGGCTTTGTTGAATAATAGGGAGTTATGCTGTCTTGATATGCCTGTTTTGGAATAAAATGCTTATCACTCCAGCATGCATTACCTGATTCGGGTTGTAACCTACTGATTTTAGGTAGAGGGAGTCCACCGCTTTCATGGACTCGCAGCATAATATCTATTTATTCAACAACGCCTGTTTTTGGGTTAACACCCAGCGAAACGGTTGCCTGGATCAGGGTATAGTTTTGTTCGAGAACCAGAGCCACAGCTTCACTTTTAAACTCGGCTGTAAAATATCATTTTTGTTCCACTGAACACCTCCATCATGACTGACAGTTTTGTGTCCTGTTAATTCAACCAGATCAGCGCTGGCCAACCGACTGATCCGGCTGGCAGCATTTCAGAACTCTGAGTTTTATAAAGCCTAGGCCATGCGCATGCCAGTCTGGGATAAACCCCGTGTAATAGGCTGTGCTGAGAATTACCCCCGGCACATTGCTTTGCCCGTGGATGTGTGGTCTCTCAGCCGTTTATTGCACTGCCTCACCTTGCTGAATAACAGAAATAACCTGTCTTGCAGCCGCAGAGAACGCCGCATTTAGCTGTTTCGACTGCGCGATAAGTTTTGCCAATAGTTTTTCATTGCCGAGTTGCTGGCTTAAGAAGTCGGTGACATGGTTTATTTCTTTTAATCCACTGGAGCCGGACTCTTTCAGGGTTCTCAACTGTAGATCTTTAATCTTCACGCGCAGTTGCTGAACACGCTCAAGGTCATCTTTCAGCGCTTTGTCATACAGGTTAAAGACGCTGGCGATCTTGTCTGTATAGCTTGAGGTAATGTTATGCCGCTTATTTTTGGAGGCTAAGAAGTCATCAAACGTAAGGCCGGACGTTGCATAATGCCGCTTTCGCGTTGATGAGTATGCGGTCATCCCGGCACAGTGGATGCCCGCCAGAGTCAGTTCATCGGATACTGTTTCCATAATGGCTTCAGTATCTTCCTGGGATTTCACGTCAGCTTTGTTCAAAATGAGGTAGAGATCTTCGCCCTGGAATGGCAACTGGCGAATAAACTCAATATCTGTCTGTGAAATCGTTCCGGCAGGATCCAGACCAATCACCCAAATCATTGCTGAGCAGGGTTCGAGGAATTTCACGGTAGTTTCCCTGTCGGAAGCTTCGGCCTGGTTGCCTTTGCCGGGATTATATCCGGGTGTGTCAATAAGACAGATATTCTCGAACAGGGATTCATCCATCGGTGCTTGCAGGCTGATGGTTGGCATAATGCTGCGAAGATCAAAACCAAACGCAGCGACATAATCATGTGAGAGCGCTTTGTAAATCTTATTGCTTAGCGTTACGCTGCCACCATTGTGGGCATAGCCGCAAATCCGCGAGTAGGGGGCGCAAACAACAAAGCTTGGGATCACCGTTACGGGGTTCATTCCGGTCGCCAGCCTGATGCTGCTGTCTTTAATAAAGCTGTTTATAAACTCCGATTTTCCACTACTGAACCCCCCGGCCACCCCAATAAGCGTTTTGCCTGAAGCGGGTGGGAACGCATTGGCCTGTTCGAGTTCGCTGGCGATTTTTTGCAGCGCCAGCAAGGCTCCCGCTTCATTGGCTAGGGATGACTCTTCCGCGGCGAATTCCGCGTAATCCTCGTGGAGCAGGGTGCGGAACGTATCAAGGCCAGGATTGTTGGCGGGGCTTGCCGCCAGGATGGATTGCACCAGCGTGAAGCGTTCATTCAGCGTCAGGTTATCATGATGAAGCTGGGTATAATCCTGCTGTAGCTGCTGATGCGTGGTGTCCAGTTCCTGTTTTAACTCTTGTAAAACCTGCATATTGGTACTGTTTTTTGAAAGCAATGCTTCCGCTTCGATAACACTTTCATTCAGCGAAGCGACCTGCTCTGTTAACTGCGCATTACGACTGGCCTGTTCAGTGTGCTGTGCCTCAAGGTCATCTATTCTGGCGGTTAAACTGCGCTTTTGTGCTTCCTGCGCCTGCTGATGCCGATGCGTAAGGTCGGTAATCTGGTCGCTGTGCTCCGTTTCCAGCAATGCCAGCCTTTCCTGGTGGCCCAGTGCCAGGTCTGAAATCTGCTCATTCACCTGCGATTCAAAATCACTCAACACCTGCGAAATGGCCGACGCCACCGGTTTGCGCTTAAAACACCAGAAATGGCTGAGGGTCTGAAGGTCTGTATAGACCGACTGATTGATCTGCAGAGGTTTCGTCATCATGCTTTCTCCTGCAACTGTGCAGAAAAACGCCGGAGGCGTTCAATGGTCTGGGTACCGTTTTCGACCTGGTTGGTGATCTGCTGAATTTTTAAATCCAGTTCACTGACGAAAACATCGGAAACCGGTATCGACATCGACTTTTTCGCCTTCTCAAAAAAGCGATCAATACTTCCATAAACATCGACACGGAATCTGGCCGAAAAATTACTGGCAAAATCAATATACTCTTCGGCAGGCGCGCCTTTTAATTTCCCGCGCGGTTGTAACTCCGGTGGTATCTCAATTTCAGGGGAGAAAGAGGCAGGTTCGAGTTTTGAAAGAACAGCCAGCACCGTGTCTGCAATCATATTAGGATCACATTCACCTTCCAGTGTTTTATCAACAAGCGGCGTAATTTCCGCACTGATTTTTCTGTCTAAATCGGTGGTTTGTTTATGGTACGCATGCATTAATTTGCTGGCAAAATCATTCGTCACGCCTTGCAGCGCGGCATAAACCTGAGCAGTAAAAACCACTTTACTAGTGCGGGTAATCATCTCCGTACCGCCGCCCCATAACTTACGCGCCAGCCAGTTTCCTGCGCCGGATTTATCCCGGGTAACCTGCGTGGTTTCGCTGGATGTCTGTTCGTCGATTGAATTAGTGGCCTGCGTAAAGAGCTTGTCTGCTTCGTTATTTAAACCGGTGGTGACTCCGTAATAATACTGATTTAAACAGTTGAGGTAGGTGACATTAAGTTTTTTATCCAGCACGTTACGTTTTAACTGTAATTGTTTACGCTGTTTCGCCAGCGCGCCAAGATCAGTGCTGTTGATGAGCGTAATACGCTGTTCAATCTGGTTTTGCAGTTCTGCCACAAATGCGTTAAATGTCTGTTCCTTACGCGTCAATAATGCCTGCATTTTCTGCTCGATAATTACATCTTTTTTCTGTCGTACCGCTTCAAGTCTTTCAAGAATATTGTCGGTGTTCGCCAGTGCCGCCAGGCTGTTACGTGTTAATTCCTGATTACCGGCGATGAAAAAATCAGCGTAATCCTGTGTAAGATTATCCCAGGTGGTTTTTTCATTGGCATCCCAGCGGGCAGGATCCTCAAGCCGTTGTGAAAGCCCATGCGCGACCCCAGAGCAATGCATCAAATGCTGCTCGGGTGAGCGAATAATGGCATTAAAGACAGTACCGATCTCCGGGTTGCTGCGCTTAAGGCTGCTCAACGTGGTGGATGCCCGCTGAGAGAGTAATTTATTAATATTATCGAGTGCGTCGCTGATACGAGGACGTTTTTCACTGCCGTAAAGTTGCGTGTCGACCTGGCTTGCCAGCAACACCAGCTCCTGAACACCCTCCTTAGCCGTAATTCTCCCCATCAGTTCCAGATCGTTTTCATTTAAAAACTGGCCGGTGGGGCTGACAATAAAGACCACGTCACAGGTTTTTAGCAGGTCAACCGTACGCGCTTCGCGAGACTGGACGGGGTCGTTCATCCCCGGTGTATCGATGACGCGAATATCCTTAAGCGAATCAAGCGGCATGGCAATATGCACGACTTTGGTAAAAGGCATATATTTTCCGCTTGCACCGACATAATTGAGCAATTCTGCGGAGAGGGCTTCCCGGCTTTCTGGCTCAATAACCCCGGAATGTTCTAGATCGCTATGGCTCAGTCCTGACTGCTGCATGCGTTCAGATTGATCAAAGGCAGCGCACAAGTCTGGCAGGGTATTCTGGATCTCAGAAAGAGCCTGTTTGTGAATGAGACTGGCTATTTTCTGTTCATCAAGCGGTTGAGATGTCGTCGCTCTTGCCGCAAAGTCTTCGTATTTCCGATCCTTTATTCTTTTCAGCTCATAGCGGTAGGTATTCGCATTGAGTTCGATCTGCTTAATATCTTCCGGGGTAAAGAACTCAATGGTGGCGTGAAACGTTTCCCCCCAGGAGAGCGTGGTTAAAGCTGCCGTCATAGGCGTTGCCGCTTTCGGCAGAATATTTTCCCCGTCGAAAAACAGGGCGTTCAACAGCGATGATTTTCCAGCCTTAACGCGCCCAACGACACCAATGTTCAGCTGGCGACCTTCTTTATTCAGATTCGTATACGCGGCTTCCAGTGACGTGCTGGTATCAAGCAGGTGCTTATTCTTTAGCAGCTGAATTTCCTGCTCGAAAAGGTCATGTACATCAGGAAACAGGGCTTCGAGCCTGCGTGTCTTAACGATCAGAGAGTGATAGTCCATATTCTTGCCCTGTTTAACGGTATAAATAGGTTGTTGCTAACGCTTTTATTTCGACCAAGAGCACCTGGAGCGTTTCCAGTTGCTGGTTAATCACGTCCTGCTGCTGGGCCTGTTCGTGTTGATAGCCTGCAATCAGTGTTTTTTGCTGGTTAATCTGGCCTTCAAATTCGTTGCTGACGTTGTTCAACAGGATGGTTAACTGTTCGTCTACAATGGCGGGTAGCGCCTTTCTCATCTCACTTTTTATGCTAGGGAAGACCGTGTTTAACAGATTAGCGCGTGCGCGCTCCTGGACACTGGACGCAGAGAACAGGCGAAGAATATCGGGTAAAAAGACAATAACCAGTTCCAGCAACGGGTTAAGCACATTTGTCGTAACGGCCAGAACGGTAGAGAGCAGGCGGTAATATTTTCCTGCATTTTCTTTCGCCGCAAAATTGCTGCTCATGTTTTCCAGGAAACTGCTGACTGCTTTCAGTTTTCCTTCTGTTTTTTCAGCAATATTAGTCACCCAGTTTGGATCCAGTGTGACCATCATGGCGTTATTTTTCGCCAGGCTCAGCGACAGTTCATCGATCAACTCAGACGAGATTTGATCCATTTCACGTTTTATTTTTTCGGTTAAATTGCCACGAATAATATCGGAGATCTCGCGCTCCAGTGCCGGAGCGGCATTTTGCGCCGTAGAGAGTTGGGCAAGTCGGTCAACCTGATTAGTGAGATCATGTTCGATGGCGTTAATACAACGTGTGACGAGCGGGGCAGAGAAGCGATAATTCATTTCGCGTTCTGTTTTATCGCGCTGTGCAACCAGCTCCGCTAATGCACCTTCAAGGGCGCGCAGGGCATCGGCATTACTGTTTTCGCTGTTTTTAACGATATTGCTGGCGAAATTAACCTGATTGATCAGATCGAAATGTTGATCCTTCAGACGGTTGATAAACAGATTATGAAAGAGATGCTCAGGATCAACCGCTCCCAGTAAGTCGCTCAGTCCGTTCGCAGACTGGTTACCCAACGCAATAATCTGTTTTTCAGTCCCGAAGTAAAGCTGGAGCTGTTCATCGATATACGTCGAAATTTCCTGTACCTGTTCCGGCGCACGCAAATTGGTCTTGCTGAGAATAAATGAGAAATCACTTTCGTAGGTCTTAATATTATCGAGATTGCGCAGCATAGACTGGGTGACTGTTCCATCTTCCACGCTTGTCACCACAATAAAATGCACCCCGCGCGGCAGATAATAAGACAGCGCTTTGTTATGGTTTTCTAATGAGGAGCCATAGCCGGGCATATCCACCAGGATCAGGGGCGCAATGGCCTCCAGCGCCGGGCTGTTGATATAAAGGCTTAAATGGGAATACTCAGCGGACTTTTTATTCACCTGCGGGAGCTCTTCGGGTGCCAGACGCTCTTCGCTGCCGTCGTGGCGGATAGCCTGCAACCACGGCTCTTTGGCAAAATGTAGCTCTGTTGCCAGTTCCGTCTCCGGGGCAATACCCACAGGTAACACCGCCGTACCCATAAACATATTGAGCAGTGAGCTTTTCCCGGCACTAAACGCGCCAATAACTGGGAGAAGAAGTTGAGTATTTTCAACCTGAGTGAGTAAATTGCGATCCCAAGAAATCTGTGACTCTTGCAGAAGCGTGCTGATTTTTTTCAAATATTCTGCAAATTGCTGCTGATTCTTTAGCATTACTGTCTTGTCCCTTTCAGTTAATTCATCTGGAAAACAGGTTTATCCTGTTAATTAATCAAGGTAATAACACGGGCAACGGCAATCAGTGTCCAGGCAGCAGGCGGTGAAGCCACTCCTGAGTAAAACTTAAAGGCTTCACTACTAGGTGCTCATTTTTACAGCGCGGGCATGAATCAAAAAAATCGACGCCACAAATGAGTGCATCACTGCGAGGCGCAGTGACTTTATGCCATCGGCATTCAGGGCATTCAAAACGTCGCGGTGCAGGTCTTACGGGCATTCTGACTCCTTATTTCACTGTTTCGGCGGATTGAACGTAGCGCCCCTATAGGGTGAGAGTCACGGCTTCTCCGTTCCGATGGGATTCATGACCAGCATACCGTTTTATACTCTGCGGTATGTTAATTTCCGCAGGAATTCATGAATATGGCGGCTTTGTTGAATAATAGGGAGTTATGCTGTCTTGATATGCCTGTTTTGGAATAAAATGCTTATCACTCCAGCATGCATTACCTGATTCGGGTTGTAACCTACTGATTTTAGGTAGAGGGAGTCCACCGCTTTCATGGACTCGCAGCATAATATCTATTTATTCAACAACGCCCAGTAAGGGATAAATACCCGCCAGCCAGACAATATAATAGCCGGCCAGTAATAACATCACATTCTGAATTCGGCCCCAGGGGCTCACGACCCAGTAAATACTGAAGAATATCCAGAAGCTCAGCAAAAACTCAACTGAAAATAAATTAGCCATAAAAACCCATTTAAAAAAATGATATAACACCGCACCGGCACCTCCGGTTCGAGAGAAATATATTCACACAGGTAAAATAAGGACATTGCCACACCTGGCATCATTCAAAGACACTATTTTTGTCACGAAAACACCGGCAATAAAAAATCCAATACAGAAAAGCATACCGGGCAGCATTTATTCAGACACGATTTACCGCATCCGTCCGGGTATTTCAGGCATGACACAATGACGGACTGAGAAGGTAACGCTCAGCTGCTGATCGGCAATGACAACGCGGGGTTATTCTTTCCCTGACTTTTTTTACGTAACAGTCTCCCCCGGGCTTTTTCTACTGCCCTGTTGGTTCTGTCGGGAAATAAAGTGGACTGTTGTTCTGCAACACTGAGATGCATATTTTTCTCCAGCAACGTCCATTCCTCATCGCTCCATGGGCGAAACCCGACCTGACTTTCACGGGATTTCTTCAGCCCCAGCCTTCTCGCCATCACCCTGACGGCCACCTCATTCCTGCCCGGCAGCTGATGCATGACTGCAGTGCCTACCACCGGGTACTGTGCTTTCAGAATACGAAGTTCGTCTTCACGCCAGAATCGCCCGCTCTGAACGCCTAAAAGGATGGCCCGTGCAAATATTGCACTGACGCTTCTGCCCGGCAGCAGTCGGGACAACGCTTCAGCCTCAACCCCCTGCGAATAGTGATGGCGGATAATCTCCATCTCCGCCTCGCTCCAGGGGCGAATTTTCTTTCTGCGACAGCCCAGCTTATCGGCCATCACTCCTACCGCTCCCGGGGTACGTTTCAGAATGGTGGCAAGCTCCGCCACGGACATCGTGCCGTAGTTATTTTCCAGAAAGGATAAATCCTTCACCGTCCACAGTAATAAATGATTATCGGGTTGTGTTTTATCGTCGTGTGTCATGGGGTTAACTTTCCAGACTGTACGGTCAGTGCATAACGGTTCTGCAACTGCAGAAGATGCTGCGCGGCCTGCTGTTCCGTCGCAGTCTGACTGCCGTTGTCGTTTTTTTGCTGTGACAACTGGCGTAACTGTTCTTCCAGCGGCACGTTCTGGCTCAGCGTCTGCGTGATAGCAAACACCGAGGATTTCAGCTCCGAGACCGTGAGGTATTTTCCTCGCTGTGTATCGGTGCTGTTGAGTTTCTCCGTCAGCGACTGCAGTTGAACCATCGCCTGGTGCCAGCCCTGAAGGCGGGCTTCCGGCAGGGCATTAGCCTCCACCTGCTGCTGCCACTGTTTCACCAGCGTGGCGGTTTCCGGCTGATGCGGCCACAGGCGCTGCGTCTGTGCCACCAGCGCAAATCCGTAGTCCTGCGCCCATGTCGGTGACAACTGCCCCAGTTTATCCAGCTGGTCGCGGGTACGTTCAGTCGCCATCCGTCCCTGCGCCTGCAATGCGGCGGCGTTTTCTTCAATCATTGCTCCCTGTTCGGAGGCAGAGAGCACCACCGGCAGCGGAGAGAGCGAGGTGGCTATGAGGGTTTCCGGCTGATTGCCCTGCCAGTGCTGCCAGCCCCAGGCGCTCAGCGCCGTGAGCAACAGTGTTACGCCGACACCACCGGCAAATCCCGACCACACGCCGCGACGATGCCGCTTCAGGATAGAGGTCTGCGTGATGTGCTGCGTACCGTCATCCCGCACCACCAGTACCACCGGTTCACTGTTGCCATAGGATTGCCCTGTACTCTCCGGTATCGCCCGGGGGGTATGCAGGTATGAGGACTCAACGGCTGTGGGCAAGGGGGCATCTTTTGCGTTCTCCAGCCTCACCACCGCCGCGTGCATCCAGTGCAGCAGCGCATCCATTTTACTCACCTGGCGCAGCTCCAAGCGCTGCAGCAGGTCGCACAGGTGCCGGAACTGCTGCTCCAGACGGTACACCGCCGGCAGCTCCTGGTGACTGAGCGTAAACCTGCGCAGGCTCAGCATCAGATGGTCACTAAGCCACACCAGAATGTCCTTACGCACCGGTATCTGGGGCGGCCACATGACACTCCACTGGTGTGTTATCAGCGAGTCCACCAGCTCCAGCCCTTCCGACAGGCCGGGTAAACCGGAGCGCTGCAAACGGGCACAGCAGAACCACGCAGCGGTCTGCAGGTCGGTGCCGTTGTGACGAAACAGGGTCACGCACAGCTGCTCTACCCTGCTCCAATCCACATCAGGTCTCGCAGGGTGCGTCAGCTTGCTCAGTTCATCGCGCAGTTGCGTGTATTCAGTCCATGCACGTGGGTCCTGGCCCGCATGCAGGGGCAGGTGTCGGGAAAACATAGCGTCAGTACCTTTAATCAGGAGGGGAGTATTCGTTGTTGCTTCAGGTGGCGGAGCAGGACTTTGCCTTCCGGCATAAATTCGGTGCCAAAGCGGACCAGTTCACCGTCCGGCATCTCAGCCTCGATGGCGTAGCGCAGTTCACCGGGCTGGGTCTGCTCCAGCATCACAACATGAATATCCTGAATCCGCGGCTCGTATTTTAGCAGCACGGTGGCCAGGGTGGTTTTCAGCTCATGGCTGGTGCCGGGCATCCCCTGCAGGATTTGTGTCATATCCGGTAGACCATAGTCCGGCAGATGCGCCACCGAACCGGCCCGGGTATTGAGCACCCGCTGCAGGTTATCCAGCACCGACAGAATGTACTGGTTTTCTTCGCTGACCTGCTCCAGGGGCAGACCACCGGCAAAATGTCCATAGAGTTTTTCGTACAGAGACGGACGGCGCATGTTATTTCTCCTTCGCGGGCAGCAGCGTCAGCCGGTTATCACCCGCTTCAATCAGACGCGCTTTATCAGGGTCGAGGTCTTTGCGGGGAATGACTACCCGCCAGGTATTACGGGTCTGGTCCGGTGACAGGAACATAGCGACCACCGCCACGTACTGCGCGGTCTCCTCCATTGGCATATCAATCTGTACGGCTTCGCCGGGTTTCAGGCGAATATCCTTTTCCGCCAGCAGGTCAGCCTTTATCACCAGAGCGTCACCGGCAGAGAGCACCTTATAGTCCGCACCATCAAATGCCTTACGGTCTTTCAACTGGTAGATACGTATCATCGTGGGCAGGGGGATGCCGTCGTCGTTGACGTTCAGCGCTGCGCGGGCCCGGATATCAAGATGTAACGTCCTCACCTGCTTGTAAAAAATGGACGTGGCGACGGCTTTCGTACCCTCTGACACTTTCTGCGTCAGGCCACATCCAGTGAGTAATACGGCTGCTGTCAGCGCAGCACATACCGTCACGGTCTTACGCGCGGTAATCACCATCTTCATCGGTCTCCTTGCGGTTAACATTTTCCCTGATGCACTGCCAGCGCCCCAGGGGAATAGTGAGTATCCGGTGTTTGTCGGATGAGGGTGGGCGCAGCGACCGCAGCACGGCAGTACGCCCCAGTTGCACGCCGCCATGCTCAGGATGGCAATGTGCCTGCGCATCCGGCAGCAGGGTACGGTTCACACACAACTGCAGACGCACATCCAGTGCACTGCCGAGGTAAACATGCAGCAGGGCCAGCAGGTCGGTATGCAGTTGATTACCCGGTAACCAGCCCTGTACCTCCTCCGGATTATCCGTGGTGAGCTGCAGCAGCACCTGACTGTTCACGTCTGTACCGTGGTCACCCATAACCGGGCGCTGTCGCAGGCTGACCGGGTTGCGGGTACTCATGGTTGCCGGCGACGTCAGCAGTACATGGTAGCGGTCGTGATGCCAGACGGTGGCACGGGTATCCGGCGCCAGCAGTGTGACCAGCGAGCCCAACCCTTCGGCGGTTCGCCCCGGGAGCAGCATCACCGGCAACAACGCCAGAAAACGCGAGACCGGGGTGGCAATATTTTGCGCACAGCCGGGTATGCCCAGTCCTGCCATCCCCAGCAGATACTGTGAGGTACGGTCCCGACCACCGGGCTCAAAGGTCGCAGGATAGGAATACTTGCGCCAGATGCGGTAATACTGGGTGATCAGACGGTGATTGAAAATATCAAGAAAATCACAGACGGCTTCATAGCCTTCCTGACGCTGTGTAATATCGTCGGAGTAGATGGTCGGCAGGGGTGATTCCACGCCATACAGACCCATAAAGGTGACCCGCACCGTGGGCGGCAGGTGCGGCGGCTCCGGGATTTCAGCACCTTTAATTTCTCCAACCGGAAAGCCCATGCCGGGATGCGGGCGAAAGCGCACCGGTTCCTGACGCACCTGCCAGTCGCTGCCCGCCACGGGCGCCTCCGGATGGCGTTTTTCCACTATCTGGCACAGCCGATAAAAGTTGGTGCGGGGAAGCGACTCCTGAAGCTGCGTTATCAGCCGGGCAGTCGCGGACTGTGATTCTCTTTCCACCGGATGCATTTTCCTTCTGGCTGAACGATAAGGGAGAGCTGGTTAAACTGGTTCATGTCGGCATAGAGCGCGAAGAAGCGGTTAAGCATCTCCCCGAACAGGTGGATATCCCCTTCACCAGTAAAGCCATTGCTGTCGAGGGTGACCTCGATATCCAGCCCGCGCAGCAGAAAACCGTCCTCAAAGCGCTGAATGCGGTGATGCCGTACATCCTGAATGGCCGACAGACGACGATTATTCAGGTCATCGTCCGTCCAGTTATACAGTTTCAGCGTGCCACTGAGCACTTCCGGGCTGCTCATCATGTTCAGAAAGCGGGTCCCCAGATGGCTCATGATGCGCCAGTGGAAACTATCCTCGTCAGGCGGATACACCGGCAGCGTCGGCTTGCACAGGTTACGCAGGGTCACGGGGGTCTTGAGCCTTTGCTCGCAGCGCTCCAGCAGCGTGCTCTGCAGCGACTGGCGCGGTAGCTGACCGTTGGTGCCGGTGATACCCAGAGAGAGTGTGTCCTGCTGCGGTGCATTCTGCTCTCCGCCCAGGATTATCCAGGTGTCATACATGCCGGTGACGCTCCGCTTCACCCGGGTATGAAAGTAGCGTTCCGGGGCCTGGCGGCGCAGCATGCCCCCCTGATGGCGGAAGCTGCTGAACGGGACGTAGGTCGTACCGGTGCCGGTCACTTCATCCACGGAGTAAATTTCGGTATGACCGTCCTGAAGCAGTTTCGGGCGCAGCAGGTACTCGCTTTCCAGGCCGTTCACCCTCAGCGGGTCCGCGTCCAGCGTGAACAGATTTATCACCGGCACGCAGTGCAACCGCAGGGCATCGGTGGCAACCGGCAAATCGGACGGCCATACCCGGCTGAAAACCGCCTCAATATCGAAATGTGTGATACCCGGCGGGAGCGTGATGTTTTCCAGACCGTTGAGGTGCACAAACATAAACTTTTCGCGGAAGGTGAAATACTCCAGCAGAAGCTGATAGCCACTGAAGGCGCTGTCCCCCTTCGGCCACAGGCGGTCCTCATCCGTAAAACCCCCGGGTGAGAACCCGCCGTCCAGCCGGATACGCTCCCCGGAATCCGGCAGACGCAGATACAGCGCATCCAGCCGCTTTGTCAGCCACAGGTGCAGCGAACTGCTGACCGGGGCATCATCGGCCAGATACAGGCACAGGCGCTTCAGGTCAGTCTGCGCCCAGTCAATCTGGGGGGCGCAGGCAAATCGCGTAATGAGCTTAGAGCGCCCGTCCGGCTCAGCGATCAGGGAGACGTTTCGCACCGTGAGTGGATTAAGCATCATGGACCGGGTGGTACGATAGCGACAGACGGTGTTTTTTATGCCTACAGGGCGAGAGTACACCTCCAGCCCGTCGGGAACCTCTTCGGCAATCTTCATCTCCCGCAGTTCCGGCGTGAAGCCCACCACTGACAGGGATGGAATGGTACGCATATAGTGCGGCCAGAGCATGCTGACCAGCCCTTCCGTCAGCTCCGGCAGGTCATCATCGATTTTTTGCCGCAGGCGTCCCATGGAAAAGGCAAAGCCTTCAAACAGGCGCTCGACGTACGGATCCGGCGTTCCTGCCTTATCGAGATCCAGCATCATCGCCCGGTCCGGGTGGGTCTGAGCGAACTCCTTCGCGGCTTCGCGCAGGTAGCGCATTTCGGCGTCAAAATAGCGCAGGGTTAAATCTTCCATAATTCCTCTGTGTGGGGCTTAATGTCTCGGGGATCAGGTGAACCAGAACCGGACGAGATGGAAAAAAATAGGTGCAGCAAAGCAAAGGGAATCAATCCGGTCCATCATGCCGCCGTGACCTTCAATCATTGCACCAAAATCTTTTACGCCACGGTCTCGTTTAATGGCTGACATACATAGCCCTCCCGCGAATCCCAGAAGCGTTATCACCAGTGAAATCAATGCGGCCTGCCACGGAGCGAAAGGTGTTACCCACCAAAGCAATGTCCCGACAAGCGTTGCCGACGCTATTCCGCCGACAAATCCTTCAACCGTTTTATTGGGGCTCAGGCGCGGTGCGACAGGACGCTTGCCTGTCAGCTTCCCAAACACATACTGTAAAACGTCTGAAATCTGCACGACAATCATCAGGAACAGCAACAGCTTGATATTCTGATGCTCATATCCCGGTATGGGTAGCATCAATAAGGCGGGTACATAGCTGATGCAATACACCGCGATCATCATGCTCCACTGTATCTTGGCGCTTCTTTCCAGAAAGTTATTCGGATCCCCGGCCAGAGCCATTCGGGTGGGAATAAATAAGAATGCATAAACCGGAATAAAAATGGCAAAGGTGCCGTACCACTGCATGCCAACCAGCACATATTGCAGCGGCAGAAGAATAAAGAAACACCAGAAAAGCGCTTCATGGTCCCCACGGAGAGTCGGTGTCAGCGTGACACATTCCCTTAGAGCCAGCAGAGACATTATCGCGAATAGCAATGTTGAACCGATGGGTCCAAACCACATCGCCGCCACCGAAAGCAGACACATCATCCACCAGGCGCGAATACGGGCATTAAGATTCACAATAACCGGTGAACTACCTTTGGCTTTTTCAATAATGAAACCCACAATGCTGGCAAATACCAGTAAGCCAAATAAACCCACCAGTAAATAAACCAGGGATTGATCCTGAAAATTCATGATTTGAGTCCCTCTAGAGCTTCCCAGGCACGTTGCAAAAATGCGTTTTTTTCTTCCTTTTCCTGCGGCGAGTTGATGGGTTCACCAAAAGTCGCGGAGCACAATATCGGCACCACCAGACGGGAACCTTTAGGCAGAACACGGTTAAGATTTTCAAGATATACAGGCACCAGTTGAACGTCGGGATTCATACGGGCAAGATGCCAGAGGCCACTTTTGAACGATGAAATTTCATCGCCATTTCCTCGGGTACCCTCAGGAAAAATAATCAGCGACTGCGAGTTATTAAGCGCCTCACTCATCAGTGCCAACGCATTATTCGGCTGACTGCCTTCCTCAGCTGAGGGACGGCGCTTAATCAGCACTGCATTAAAAATACGACGGGCAATATAGCGACGCAGCGATGAGGCTAGCCAGTAATCGGCCGCGGCAACCGGACGAACAGAAGGCCGAAGTTGAGGAGGCATACTTGCCCAAATCACAATACCATCAAGGTGACTGGAGTGATTGGCATAATAAATTCTGACCTGGGTGTTCTCCGGTACCGGAGATAGCCAACGGGCGCGAATACCCGTGAGTAAGCGGCAGATCCGAATCAGACATCTGGCAACCAGTCGGCTGTCCATGGGGGACCTCACAGCATTATTCATTGGTCTTCTCCTGTGCCGCCGCATTCTGATACAACTCATCCAGAATGCGTTTCCCACGCCGCCAGCAGGTGAAAAGCGAACCGAGACTGATGACCACCAGACATAGAAAAAGCAGAGTTTGCCCGTAGAATGTCGGCAAAAAAAGCGCAAGCACAGTACATCCACACAGTAGCGCCATACGATGCTGTTTTGCCATTGGCCCAAAAAAGTGCTGACGCAAACCACAGGCTCCACCCAATAGGCGCAGATAAGCGGTCATCAACGCCAGCAGTGACGCTACCCAACCCAGCGTTCCGGCGAACGAAAAAGCGCTCAGTCCATATCCGACACCGACAAAAATCAGCGTATCTGACACCCGGTCGGGTAATTCGTTGTAGACCGGTCCCGCAGGTGTTGCCAGACCACCCTCTACAGCTACCATGCCATCAAGCAAATTACAGATAAGCCTTCCCTGAATGAGAACAGCAGCCAACAGCAATAAGCCGTCCCGGATTAGCCAGGATGCAAAGTAAAAGGCAAATAAAAAGCAAAGGCCGGAAAACAGTGCAAAAAAAGTACTTGCCAGTGAAATTTGATTTGGGGTAACCCCTCTGTTTTTTAGCCAATATGCGCTTTCTTTTGCCCAGGTTTTATCACGCGTCGTAACAGGCCGACGATCGTTAATTTTTAACGCCATAATTCCATTCTCGTTACAAGTTTATGTTGTGATAGAGAGAGGGCTGCGGATCATCCGCACAGCACTGCCGCACGAGCAGGATCGAGTGAGATCAGCCCAGAAAGCAGTGTCGCTATTTCCGGCTGCAGCCGCGCTCTTTCGCTTTCGCTGCGCCCGGCAAGTATTCGCAGTAGCTTCAGTTTTCGAGCCTTCACCTCAAACAGCAGCTCCGGCTCCCACTGTTGCAGCGTCAGGTTACCCGCCTGCGTATCCAACTCCCCCAGCAGATGCACCGCCAGTTCATTTTTACCGTACTGTTCAGCAATGCGGGCCATCAGCAGCCTCAACAGCCAGCGCTCGCGACGGGAGACCACGCCGGGGCGCTGCTGTAACCAGGTCAGCGCCGCTTCCACGCCATCGGCGTCGGCTTTTTCCTGTGCCTCGCCTTCCAGCGCCAGAATAGCGTTTTCGGGGGTGCTGACCGTGCTGATGGCGGGTTCCTGCCAGTCTGTCGCGTCGTTCAGTACCTGCTGGCGTATCCAGTTCAGCGTCACCGCATCGGCAAAGGGGGACCCGTCATTAAAGGCCAGCGTTTCAAGACCGGGCAGGCGACTGAGCAGCCCTTTCAGGTCGTCCTGGATAATGGCGGCTTCCGTCTCACGGCCCAGTTTCAGTAACGCCTGATGGATATACCACTGCACATCCAGCCACAGATGGCCGGCCCCACGTGAGAACAGACTGTCCGCCTGTTCCGGCAGTTCGCTCCAGCGTTGCTGCTGGTAAAGCCGTTTCAGGAGTGCACGGGCATCCGCTTTGGGGGGCTCGATACGGGTCCGGCCATCGCCGTCCGAAGGCGGCAACTGCTGCAACGTGTCATGACGCAGCGTCTTCATCAGACGATGTGCGGCTAGCCAGCCATCCGGCTGCTCATTCAGCCAGGCGGCCATTTTTCGGGCCTGGTCCAGCAGGTCACGACCGGAAGCAATGGCAGCACCGCCAGGATGTGCAGTGGCTGTCGCGGAAAAGGTCGATGAATTGTCTGACGCGTTCTGCGACACCACGGCTTCCGGCCCTCCGGAGGTCATCAGCCGGGATTCCAGCGCCGCATACAGCGCACCAGCCTGTATCCGGGGCTCTCCATCTTCAGCCGTGGTTGCCTGCCCGATGACCAGCAACGCCCCGGCGATACGCCGTGAATCTTCCACCGACACTTCCGGGTACAGCGCCAGGCTGTCCAGCATCCGCGTACCGGCCAGCCAGTCCAGCGCCGCCGTGCGGGGACGCTCACGCTGAGGGTGAAGCTGCGAACCAAAACGCAGCAGGAGGGCCGCGAGTAACTCCAGTCCGTCGGCCAGACCGGATTCACCATCCATCGCAAGCCTCGCCCAGGTGTACCAGGTCACAATGCGAATATCTTTGGTGACGGAGGTCAGCAGTTTTTCACACAGACGACAAATCTGCTCCGGGTCGATGCCGGACAGTCTGTCCATTTCCTCGCGCAGTTGCTGAAAATCATCGTCGTAGCCGGGATCATCGCCGGTGGGGGCCTGTTCCGAAACCGGTAACAACCAGTTCTCCCACAGCGTCAGGCGCTGCTGAGTCTGTTCAGTCAGCGTATTCTGTTCGGCCTGACAGGCCGCCAGCAGGGAATGCAGCGTCGCCATCAGTCCGAGTCCTCCGCCTGCTCATCCGCCGTTGTCCGGTCCGCGTGTGTATCTTTGACAACGAAGACGGTGTCCGGCAGGGTAAAGTGCCGCAATTTCAGCAGCACCAGTGGTCCCTCACCGGATTGCGTTCGCAGGGTGTAATTCAGCGCCCGCCCGTCCTGAGCGTCCCAGCGCAGCCGGTAACTGCTGTTCAGTCCGGGATACCCCTTAACCTCCGCTTTATCCAGCAGACGGATAAGCCCCCATTCTCCGGGTAACTCAGCATACGCGCGGGTACCGGCCTGCACGCTTATCCAGCTTAACGAAGCCCCCGGTGAGGTGGTATCACCCGGCCAGGTGAAGTGTTTCCAGACCGGCATCTGGTTCACATAATTGAGCGTCTGACCGTCGGAGCGAAAATCGGTCTCCACCACCCCTGCCGCCGTCCCCGGACGCAGGTCAAACTGCAGGCGGGCCGTATCCGTCGTGAACGCCACATCAGAAACATGGCTCAGCGTGTTAATCGCATCCAGAAATGCGGGGTTAAAGGTCAGCCCCTGACTGTTGAGCGCGTCCGGCACCCAGCGGCTGCCCTCCTGATGCAGCACGCCGTTCAGGCTGGTCTTCATAAACGCGGCCACCCTTCCGGAGTCCGCATCGAGGTATTTTGCCAGCAGCGTCAGCGACGCGTCGCTGTCGGTGTCCTTAAACGGATAGCGCCCGCCAAAGGCGCGGTTCCAGTCGTTCACCACAGAGGCGCGCCACTGTGCGTTCAGACTTTCAGCAGCCGGCGTCAGGACCTGCTGCCAGGACTGTGCCATCGGGCGAACAAACAGGGTCTGCCCAAAGCTGCGCCACTCCTGACCCAGCTCTGCCGCCACCAGACTGCCATAGTTCTGGGTGTCCGTTAAATCTACGCTCTTCCCCTGAAACACGGCCTGCGCCAGCGCCTGCATCATCGCCTGCGGGTCCGAGGCATCGGTGACCTGCTGCAGGTGCAAGCGTACCTGGGTAACCCGGGTAAGGAAGGTCTGCAGACTCTGGCGGCTGTCGCTGTTGCCGTCGGTCTGTTTGCCCGTCAGCGCCAGTACCGGACCGAAGGTGTCATCCAGCGGGCCGTGCGTGGCAGCGCGCTGGTCAATGGCCGGAACGCTCTCACGGGAGAGCAGATCCTTCGCGGATTTCACCAGTGAATCGGTGATGGCTTCTCTTGTCTCGCCAGTACGCCCCTGAATATTCAGGGTGTTCATCAGCGCAATCAGCGGCGACTGACGCACATCCGCCATCAGGGTAAGCTGATCAATGACATCAGAGAGCGTCGGCGCGGGTTGCAGCCGGATGCTGTTGAGAAACGCCAGCCAGGCACCGCTGAAATCGGCAAAATAGCGGTCAGTCAGCTGTTGTTTCAGGGTCTCAGGGGAGACCTGCTGCGAGGCGGACTTCTTACTGTCGGTCAGCACCCAGTCCATCTCATCCCGGCGCTCTTTCACCACCTTTTCAATCGCAGGCTGCACGGCATTTTCCCAGGCCTGGCGGGTGAACATGCCCGGCACCACAGCTTTTGTGGTGTAGAGCCGCGCCACGTCCGTCTCACCGGTCATGTCCTCCAGACGCATATCGGCGTAGAGGTGGGATACCTGTTTCAGCACCTTCTGGTACAGGCCAGATTCACTGTTGCGCATCCCCGTCAGGCGGACCAGCAGCCCACGGGTGGTGCTGACCAGTTCATCATCGTTATTTAAGCGCCACTGCGGATGCGAAGGTAAGGCGGCGGCATAAAAAGCCAGCAGGGCTGGCCCGTCCCCCTGCCACGCTCCCGGCGCCATCCCCTCGCGTGTCGGCCAGTCCTGCATCAGCGTGTCGTGAAACCAGGCCGGGTCCATTTTGTCGGGACGGGTCAGCATCAGCCAGAGCTTCAGCTGGTTGTAGGCCGGTTTTGCCAGTCGAGCCCGCTGCGGACTGTCCGGCGGCAGTTGTACAAACGCCTCAAGCTGCGAGCGCAAATGCCCGGCAGCAGCATCCCGGACCAGCGGCAGCGCGCTATCCTGATAACGTGGCCAGAGTGCGGCCAGTAGGGCATTGTTCTGGCTCAACCCGGCCTGCTCATACCACGGCACACCGTGCTCAGCACGGTACTGCAGACGGGCCAGGGTTTTCTGCAACGCCAGCAAGGCACGAAGCCGCTCAGCCAGCGGCTGCTTCTGCTCTACGGCGAGAGCAGCATGCTCCTGAGCTTCCTGAATCGTATTGCAGTTGCTGATAAAGGAGAGAACCATCCAGCTTCCCCAAAGAATCATTAGGGCCGCAACGGCAGAGAGCGTCACTTTACGACAGGGCAAACCCAGTTTACGCGGGCGCAGTGCGGCAGGCAGCGTACGAACAGAATCAGGCAGGACATCCCAACGTTTATCCAGCCCCCAATGATGCAGCACGCTGCGTCCCGCATCCTCAGAAATCTGGCTGAACACCATTCCCGCCAGTGGCAGAGGGCGGTACGGGTTGAGCATCACCGACAGAGGGGCGACCAGGCTTTGCGGCTCGTGCAGCAGTTGCTCGGCCAGCATCAGCAGGAAGTTGTGCTGCATTGAATGGCAGACTTGCTGGATCCCCTGAGCAACCAGATCCGGTGATAGCGTCTGAAGCTGTTGCATCAGCGCTTCGACATGACACCCAGCAGGCAGAAGACATCCGGTTGCCTGCGTGATGCGCCCTTCCGGTTTACCAGCGCGCGGGTGCAGGGACCAGACATACAACGGGAGTTTCCAGCCCAGTACATCCATGCGGTCGCTGAGGGCATGCGCCAGCGTATCCATGGTGCTTTCAGAGGGCACTGGCAGCGGCTGTTCCATGCCAGGTGCTGACAGTTGATCGAAAGCCGAGGTGACCCACACCAGGCCGTCCACCGGACGACGGCGCAGTTTGCGCAGCGCTCTCAACCAAGTATTGTCTGCTGGCGTATTGAGGTCACCGCCCCACAGCAACAGTGTACCGCGGTCTTCCTGCCAGAGCTGGGCCGTAAGACCAGGGGTTAACTGCTCCACCTCAGCGACGGTGCCGGTTACCAGCAGGATGCGCATTTTACTCCCCCAGCGTCGACCATAGAGGTTACGCATGGCTGCACGGATGGTATCAACGGTGACACTGCGTGGTGCGATCTGTTCGACACGCCCTTCATCGGCGGGCAGCACATTTTTATGCTTTGCCTGAAAACGTGACCACTGTTGTTTAATCGCAAGGCTAATAGTTTTGCCATGGCGGACAAGCAGCAGAAGGATTATCACCGCCACAAATACCAGCAGCTTAAGGCCATTACTGGTCAGTCCGAACGCATCACCTTTTTTCCAGATGGCCAATCCGATCGCGGCAGCAATCAGCGCAGTAATACTGATACGTCCCCAGTTACCACGCCACACTGAGTTATCCTTCGCCATTCATCAGATTCCCTGTAGTTACGGTGTTTACAAATCGCTGCTCTTTGTCACCCGAAAGCATCAGGCAATCTTCTTTTGTGAGCATGGCTATATCACTAACGACGGCGGCCATAATCCACGGTGAGAAAGGACCGCTGAGTCCGGCATATTTCTCCAGCCAATGGCACTGCTGGGGTTTCCAGCTGCCTTCATATTGTTTTGCACTGCCCAGAAGACTGGAAAAATCATCACCCCACTCCATGCTGTCGCCCACAATCGCACGCACAGCAATAGCCTGTGACTGGGTTGAGAAAAAGGTATCGAGCTCTTCACTCAGCATTTGGGTTGATTCAAGCGACATAGGCCGAAGCAGGCGAGCGTGATGGTTTAGCTGATATTTCGTTGCTACATCGTCAGAGGTCAGCATTAAAGCCGAGAGCGAATCACTGTACTCATTTCCTCCCTGAGTCTGGTGAACCAACAAAAGCTCAACATCCAGAATCGGGGCTTTAAGGCGTTCACCCACCCAATCGAAGGCCCGGTCTTTAAGAATCGTCAGTAACGGTACGGGATACGCCTGTCCAACAAACTGGAGCCAGCACGCTGAAAATTCTCTCTGTAATGTCTCATCAGGATTGTGTGAATCAGTCAGTAAGGTTGCGTGGAAAGGGAGGTCAGATAAGCGCTGTAGTTCTGATATGCCCAGACCCCCAATCAATACTGAAAAAGCATCTTCACCCGCAGGTAACGTTATTCCCCGAGAAAGAGAGTTACTCTGCTCGAGATCTTTGGGGGCCTGCAGAAATGTGGATGGTGTCAATTCATCCGGCAGGATAACCCGGCTATACAGAACAGCCAGATAACGCCCGGCCCAGGAAGTCCATTGCTGCTGTGCATAGTCTGCCTCATCGGATTCAAACTGATGACGGTCCATTGCGTGGTTATACATCCAGCCGCGAATACAAATCGTTACGAACCAGAGAAAGAGAGGGCCTCCGGAAACAATCCAGAGGTTAAATTTTTGCAATTCACCCAGAAACTGATTGGCGTGGAGTACAAAGAGCAACACTCCCGCAATAACAGCAACAAGGCCTGCAATCAGCCAAATGACCAGTGACGGCTCATCCGGTTCTGCAGCAATTGTGGCTTTCTGACGCTCCCAGCTCATAACTTATCCTACTGAACAATCCGGCGCACTGGAGATAACATGGCAACCACATTCACATTCGCAGCCATCCACAACCACGGATTTCCCATCAGAGATCCACTCAGATGACCCTTCGATAATGGCATTGACACCATGTCCCTCGACAGGACAATTAATTTCGTCGCCAACGAGAGCTACTTTCTTACCGTTCACAATCATGGTCGAAGATGCAGATATAACCTCACCGCCGTGAGTAGTTTTATCACCGAGCAATACAAATCCTTTGGACATATCACACCTAACAAATTAGTTTACACGCTTTAATTGAGGCGACGAAATTGAATCCACCCTTTTTTGATTTGTGGAACAATATCATCATCGAGAAATGCAGAACAAATGCCGAGTTCACCGACTGCGAAAATCGTTGTAGGGTAACCTATTTCTATTCCCTTTCGCCCCTCAGGGTCAGGCTCAGAGTAATAAGGAAGGCCATTCTCTCTATAAGCATTAACATCCAAGTATTGATTGCAGTTTACGTTAAAATTACTCTCATCAATTAATGACAACGGGACCAATTCATCCTTTTCAAACCTTATCTTTTTCCCTAGAATTTTCTCACCAACAAATATATTTTCTGTGGTATCCTCTGTGACCATTCGAATAGTGCTTGAAGAAATAACTATATTCCCCTCAGCAAATCTAGCGCCAGCCCATCCAACCGTATTCAAATCAGACTCAACACTTTTCTGATAAAAATATACAGTCGGGACACCACCCTTAACTTTAATATATATTTCATTATCATCAGTAAACTTAGGTACAGGACTTAAGATATATTTACCCATAATTTTTCTGGGGTCGTTAGCTAAAACACCATACTCTTTCATAGCACCATGATCTTTATAAACCCAATAACCATAATACAAACCATCTTTTATTTTGATACCATTACTGAATGCAATAGCAGGTAAAAATAGAGCGAGAAAGATCGCTGTTTTAAACATAAAATCATCTCAATACAGAATGAGTTGTGCAGGCTTTCCAGATAGATAATTTAGCCAATCCTTTTAAAAAGCATCCATCCATTTAAAATTTCAACTTTATTACTCTTATTTAAAGTGGAGTTACACAAGCCATCACTACTCAATAAAACACTACTACTATAGTCTTGCATAGAATCATTTTTTTTCTCTTTACTTCCATAATCTTCGTTTGATTTAAAATATTCAGAACAGTCAATTTTGAAAACATCATTTTTTAAAATTTCTATAGGAGCAATTTCAGGAGTGTTTTTAGATTTATTATTTCCGGGAAATTTAATGCCTACCTTATACTTTACGTCGCGATCACTATCACCATCGGTATTATCATAAAAATTTTTTGTGATTGGGGTATTAATTACTATCGTTTTATCATTCAATTGAATGTTTGCCCACCCAATAGTTGGCCCACCTTCAATTTCTTCATGCTTGAAGAAAACAACATCAGAGTACTTACTTATTACAATGTAAACTTCATCGTTGGACTGGTCGTCAATTTTATTTTTTAAATAAAAAACCCCGTCAACCTCATCAATATCACCAACAACGCCAGCTACAGTTTTATAATTATCATTAGGTCCATATGCCCATTCAAGATGGTATAATCCAGGTTCTAAAGAAAGAGTACTTGCATTTGAAAAAAAAGGTAAAAGAAACAGAAAAATCACTAAAAATATTTTCATTGTACAACCTCCACATGGAACGCCGGCTCACCGCTATGCAAAAAAGGGCTGATGTATTTAAAGCCATCATTATTGGCAGCATATTCCGTAAGAGCCTTATCAAAGGCTAATAACACACTTCTTTTACTTGATAGGTTTTTACTAATATCAAATACATTTCTCTCAGCATACATTTCTTCTGAAACACAGTGACGTGATACTAATCGCCCCTCACTTTGAAGTTGAATTACTTTTTCTGTCATAGCTGCTTTAACTGCAGCTGTTTTGCTATGATCATTCCCACCAGCATCTATGGCTGCTTTAATGACCTCTCTCCCAGCTTTCGCATAATATGCTAACTGTGAATCTATCCCATTGCTTTGCATATTACCGTACATAGCATTCACTTGCTTTTCAACAGAACGTAACGTACTAGTTATCATGATTTTATGCACCCCTGACGATTTCATTATTCCTTTTATAATATCAAGAGAATGATTAGTTACCAGATTTTTCAAGCTGAGAGGAATATCTTTAGAAAAATCCACCACCGGCTCAAAGTCTTTATCAACAGAAACATTTTTAGCTTTCCCCTCGGAAGTAGTCTGATGCTTCTCTGGTTCATTTTTACTTCGACCAGCAACAGACTTATCCGTCGTCGTAGTTTTAATATGAATTACATTGCTTTTCTTTTCTGAGTCCGCAGACTTACTTCCTTTAGGCAACACAATATGACTTTTTGAATACTCTATGGCTGCATTAGCATTAGCATTTTCAATTCCAACATTTTTGAGTATCTCTTTCTTGGTCTGCTCAGAAACATAGCGGCTAACATACCCATGATTTTGATTACCATCAGGCATTTTCAATTTCGCACCAATGCGCAACATGTTTACGTTATGGATCTTATTAATTCTTGCCAATTTCTCCACTGATACACTATGTTTCTTCGCTATTGCCGATAAGGTGTCACCTTTTTTAACAATATAAGTTAGAGTTTCAGGCTTTTCATTTGTATTTTTTTCACTAGCCGCCTTAGCTAACTCTTTATAATTATCTGAAAGAATAGTGAATACAATTTCTGAACCTGCGATAGCATTAACTGATTCAGTCATCCCGTTTGCATCAGTCACCCCTTTGATAAAAACAAGAGGTTTCTCATAGTCTGACACTAAATTTGGGCATGTTAAACTTGGAAATGGCGAAATTGTAGCAATATAATTTTTATTTTTGAATGCCGTATTATTTCCCGTTGATAATTTAAATTTAGTATCAACTTCAGTATTTTTGAGTAACCCTTCCACAACTGATAAATGGTTAGTTATATAAAGAGCCCACTTCTTGCCATCTGCACTTTTCTCACGCGTACCATCAAGATATTTCCCTAAACTATAGGCACCATCATGATGCAACAAGTAAAGCCATTCCCAGTATTCACTTTGATCTGATGTGTAGCTCTCCATCACTTTAGACTTGTTAAGTAAGAATGAATAAATTACCGCGTAACATCCTTTTTCAGCGTCAAAAACTTCTTCATTACGAAGATCTAGCTGAAAACCAAGAATGTCTTCAGATTGTGCCAATGCGTCTTTGATAAAACCAACTGTTCCTTGTGCTAAACCAGCTGCACTAGTAGTCCCCGCTGCCGCATCGGGGTTAAATCCAGACTCAACCTTAGTGGTTAATAATATATATGATATTTCTTTATAACTTAATCCATAGCGGACCGCTATGGTAATTATCATATCTATAATAGCATCCTGGACATCTTTATCAGCATCTCCTGTTGTACGGCTGTTACCTCTTAGCTTTCGGGATGTATCTATATCCGGATAGATTGCGATTAACGAAAATGGCTTAATCTGGTCATCAAAATATGCTTTTCCCTTCTTGGCATTTAAATACTCATATAAATCAGACATACCCTACCTCAGCGATTGCTAATAAAGTCTATATTTGTATTGTCGTATGGTTTTTTTATTTCTCGAGTTCTAAGCTCAGAAAGCTTCTTGCCTGTAATAAAACTCCCTGAAAGATCAATGAATGGGGCGTCAACATAAGACAATAATGAACCCTTAACGCTCTCCTCTTCATCCAACCCAAGATGGTATCCGATGACAATATTTTCATTATCATAGCATTTCATTGTGGAGGGAGCCCAATCACCAGGCTTAACTACATTATTAAAGGAATAACCCTGTCCTTCCAGGAGAGTTTTTTGGTTGACTGGGATATATGGTAAAGAAAACTCTTTATTATTCGTGCCGCTCTTTATTTCCAAGTGGTAATTTTTGCATATATTCTCCGTTGGACTTTTTTGATTCACCTGGCATTGAGCACTGACCTTTATCAAAGCCGAACCACATTGCATTTGTGCTGATTTAGCATTCCATATGCCACTTGCAAAAGAAAAAAATGGAGCCAGCAACATGCATAACAAAAATTTAAACTTAAAAGTAATATCACGCACCTTTATTCCCCTCACAATCACTACATTGACAACCATCGTCCTGGAATGACATATCTGAAAATGATGAACAATGTACTCTATCCACAATATTCTCACTATCGTACCAATAATCACTTTGAATCATTTCAAGTTCAAAAGGCTCATTCGGGTTTGATGAGTAAACCGGGACTGTTTCACCGTTCTCGTCTGTTCTACCAAATAATTTCTGCCCATTACTCGATGTCAACATGTATGCCGCAGCTGCAACTGGAACTCCGGCATCAGACGACGCCGTAAATTTCCCGCTATATCCAGATGGAAACTGGGGCATAACACTACTCATGCTTACACTACCCATTTTCTGCGCATTGGCACATTTCCACAGGATGTTGCCTTCACAGCCCAGAATAATATTTTTACCCTGCAACTGAATGAACGATCCATCCAGGTTTTTCAGCACGACATCTTTCGCTGCCGTGATTTCAACCCGCCCTTCCGTACTGGTCACAGTGACATCTTTTTTGGCTATCGCTTCCAGTGCATCGTCCTGAGCCTGGATTTCCACTTTGCCCTGTGCCGCAAACAGCTTCATACCGGCCTTCCGGGCCAGTAAACTGACCGCTTCACCTGCCGCCACTGTAAATCGTTTAAGCGCGCTGATATCAGTATTCTGCTGGGACATAATGCCCACGCTGGCACTACCTGAAGCGACCCGGACGGCCTGAGGGCTGGTGATACTTACACCTTCCGGAGCATTTAACACCATCCCGGGCTGAACCAGGTCTTTTAGTGCATCCGTTAACTTCACCTGATTCTGGATATCGGAAGGTAGTGCATTTGCAGCCTCTGCTGCATTAGACATACTTCGGGCAATGCTCAGCGCATTTTCCAACTGAGCAATGGCCTCCTGCATTGAGAGCATCTTGTCGCCAGCCGAAGGCTGTTTGTCGGCAGTGATGAAGACACCATCACCACCGCGCACAGATACATGTCGGTCAGTACGAAGTTCAGCCCCTTCGCCACGTAATTCGCGAGCCGCGTTGACATTGTGACCCAGATTCAGCTGCGTCTTGCCGCCGTACTCGGTGCTGAGCTTGACATGCTCTTCGCCGCGCTTATCTTCCATCCGCAGCTTATTCAGTCCGGCGGTACGGATGACGTTGCGCGTGCCGTTTTTGTCGGTCACGTGGTCGTGCGAACGGGAGTTATGCATCACGTGGGCAATGTAAGGGCGGTCCGGATCACCTTCATGAAACGCAATCGCTACCTCAGTACCCTGGATCAGCGGGAAGTGAAAACCGTACCTGTCCCCGCCGTAGGGTTTCGCCAGACGCACCGGCATACTCTCCAGCCCCGCGTCCTTATCGTCCATGTCGGCATCAAACTTCACGCGGTAGAGGCCTGATGCATCCTGCCAGGCGTAGATATCATGAGCTTTTGCACTGGTGACCCAGGCGGTCATTGTGCCCGTCACCTGAGGACGGGGTAACAGTGCCGGGCGCCAGCAGAGGGTGTCGCTGTACGGTACCGCGTGCAGGCTCACCAGCAGGGCTTCTTTCCGGCTGGCACGGTATTGTGCGCCGGTCAGCAGAATTTCACCCTGCAGTAGTTCAGGGAGCGAGTTGTGACTGTCCCCGGTAATAGTAACCACCTGTCCCGGTGAAAGGGTGGCATCGGTGCTGGTCCCGGTGATGTGCGTCTGGTTTACCAGAAAACGCTCATGGTCCAGGCGGGCGTAGAAGTTGGCACTTTCGGTTTCTGAGTGAATCCGCTCACCCAGTTCAAGATGACGCGGCTTATAGTGGTACACCTCCCCGTACGTCACCCCTTCCCCATCGCCGCGGGTCATGTCTGCCGGCGTGGACTCCAGGCGGAACTGGGCTTCCCGGTGGTTGTAATCCTTGGTGGAGACGGATGCTTCCACCACGTTGTGGGTAAGCCCCAGTCCCCACACTGAATCGGTAGCGTTGTCATTCATGCCGGACGGACTGTTCAGCATCAGGGTATGGCGGGCCGTCAGCGCATACTGCGTGTCGCCAAAGTTGACCACTTCCGTCTGCGTATCCTGCTGCAGGGTAAACCCGTAAAAAATGCCCACTTCGGCCAGCAACCGCTGAATAAACTGCAGGTCATTTTCCTGGTACTGGTTGATTTGCTCACGCTTAGGGTAAGTACGTCTGAGCGAAAACGCATACTCCCAGTTCTTCAGGCCATGCTCCTGCAGAATCTGCGTGACCACTTCCGGGACCGACTTGTTGATAAAAAAGCGGTGGGTACGAAACTGTCTGTCCAGCAGCACCAGCTTAGGCTCCAGCGTAATGCGGTATTCTGCCTGGTCGGCAGAGCGGGTCAGGCGTTCAAACTGCGTCACCACACCATGCACCCGCTTTTGCTCCGTCAGCAGCTTCAGCAGTCCCCCGGCCATCGTCAGGCTGGCGGGTTTGCGTAACATCTGGTCTGCCGGAATGTCCTTATCCGGGCTGGTAAAATGGATGACATACCGGTACGTCCCGCTCAGCTTCTCTGCGCCGGTAAAATCTTCCACGTCCAGCGGGGATGGACAGGTGTCCACATTGAGTCGGTAACGGTTCAGGGTGTTATTCATGCTGATTTATTCTCCGTCGCGTCATGCTGTGTCTTGCCAAACTCCATCACTATCCCTTCCTCGTCGTGCCAGCCCAGCGTCAGGTGCTGCGGCTTCTGCCCTGCGGCGAGGTGATGCAACAGCTGCTGGCTCAGCACCGGGAGTATCTGCTGGTTAAGCAGGCTGTCGATGTTGCGCGCCCCGGTGTCCGGCAGCAGGCAAGCGGATGCCAGCGTGTCGTAAAGACTTTCATCAATCAGGGTGGTGATACCGTAGTGGCGCGTCAGCCGCTGCGTCACTTTCTCCAGCTTCATTGCCACGATGGTGCGCAGTGGCGCTTCACCGAGCGGGAGGTACAGCACGGTCTGAAAACGTGCCAGCAGTGCAGGCTGGAAGTGGTCGCGAAGCAGCGGCCTGACGAGCGCGTGCAGTTCGCCGTCGGTGGTCTCCGGGTTTTCCGTTAATTGCTGCATGATGTATTCGCTGCCCAGGTTCGAGGTCATCAGGATGACGGTGTTGCGAAAATCGATTTCCCGTCCTTCGCCATCGCGCATCACACCCCGGTCAAACACCTGATAGAACAGGTTCATCACGTCTCGATGGGCTTTTTCCACCTCGTCGAGCAGCACCACGCTGTAGGGACGTTTGCGCACCGCCTCGGTCAGAATGCCGCCCTGCCCGTAACCCACGTAGCCCGGCGGTGAGCCTTTGAGCTGCGAAACGGTATGCGGCTCCTGGTATTCGGAGAGGTTGATGGTAATCAGCGACTTTTCGCCGCCGAACAGCGCATCGGCCAGGGCATGGGCTGTTTCGGTCTTGCCGGTGCCGCTCGGGCCTGCCAGCAGGAACACGCCCTGCGGGCCGTTCTCCGGCGTCAGTCCGGTTTTTGATGCCCTCAGGCGTTGTGCAATGGCAGTGAGTGCAGTCTCCTGCCCCACCACACGCTGCTGCAAAAGCGTCTCCAGATGCAGGAGTTCCGTCTGTTCGTCTTTCAGAAGTGATGAGAGCGGCACGCCGGTCCAGTCGGCGATAACCTCTGCCACCGTGCGGACATCCACATCCGGGCACAGCAGCGGGTTGTTCTGCTGCAGGGTGTGTAGCTGTTGCACAAGGGCAGCGGTTTCGGCCTGCTGCCCGGAGGTCTTGCGGCTGTCCAGCAGTTGCGTGACCAGTTGCTTCTCCTGGTGATAACGGGCTTCAAGCCGCTGCTGTTCGGCAGTGAGCTGGCGGGTCTGCCGTGCAATCTCCGTCAGTCGGGTATCGGGCACGGACTGGCCCACCGCCTGGTCTTCCAGCAGGGCCGCTTCTTCCAGCACCAGCGCATTCTCCTGCGCCGCCAGCCGGGTGAGGGCCTCCGGTACCGTGTCGAGACTCATGCGCACGCGAGCCGCCGCCGTGTCCAGCAGGTCCACCGCCTTGTCCGGCAACTGGCGCCCGGTAATGTAGCGACGGGAGAGCGTGACCGCCGCGCGCACCGCCTCGTCGGAGATGTGCACCCCGTGGTGTTCGGCGTAGCGGGACTTGAGGCCCCTGAGCATCAGGCAGGCCGTGTCGTCATCCGGCTCATCCACTTTCACCATCTGGAACCTGCGCTCCAGGGCAGCGTCGCGCTCAAAGTACTGTTTGTATTCCGACCAGGTGGTGGCGGCAATGGTGCGCAGTTCGCCCCGGGCCAGAGCGGGCTTGAGGAGGTTGGCCGCGTCGGCCCCGCCTGCCTGGTTACCCGCGCCAATGATGGTGTGGGCCTCGTCGATAAACAGCAGCACCGGATGGTCCGACTGCTGGACGGCATCAATGATGTTTTTCAGGCGCTGCTCAAACTCACCCTTAACGCCCGCACCGGCCTGCAGCAGACCGAGGTCGAGGGTGCGCAGGATGACCGGTTTCAGGCTCGCCGGGACATTGCCCTCAGCGATACGCAGCGCCAGCCCTTCGACCAGGGCGGTTTTACCCACGCCCGGCTCCCCCACCAGTATCGGGTTGTTCTTGCGACGACGGGAGAGAATGTCCACCATCTGGCGAATTTCAGTGTCACGCCCGAATACCGGGTCGATTTTCCCGTCGCGGGCTCTGGCGGTCACGTCTGTGGTGAAGCGGTCAAGCACCGCCAGCAGGGCGGTGGTGGGTTTACCTTCTTTTGTGGCTGAGGCTGCTGCCCCGTCAGCACCGACCGGACGACCGACAAAGGTCACGTTACCGTTGCCGGTCTCATGGCTCTCATCAGCCATCAGTGCGGCTTCTTCCTGCTGAACCGCCGGGCGTTCATCGGAGTGCATATCCAGCAGCGGGCGCAGCTGTGTTATCTGTCCGGCCGTCAGGGAGAGCAGTGGCCAGAGACCATCACAGAGCAGAAGCGAGGGATGACTGCGAAACGCCATCAGTAAATGGATACTGCGTATCTGCTCCTCTCCCGCCATCGACGCACACAGCCAGGCCTGACGCAGCAGTTCGTTAAACTGCGCGGACAGCTGCGGGCGGCTTCTGACCGACCGGGGAAGACGGTCCAGGTATGCCAGTAAATCCTGCCAGACGGCATCCATGTCCCACGCATAACGGCGGGCCAGCACGGTGAGGTCGCCCTCTCCCTGCTCCAGCAGTTTCAGCAGCCAGTGCTCGGGATGAATTTCCGCGTGGGCGCGGGTCTGGCACAGCGTGGCCGCACTCTCCAGCGCCCGGGCGCAGAACGGGTTGAGACGACGTAACAGTACAGCGGGATTTTCCATGTTCATTTACTCGCAGTCGGGGATTTGAGACACGCTACCGCCCGTCGCTGTTTCCTGGGGATAAGGAGCCTGTAAGCGCATGAGGTCAGAGGTCCGGATTGTGGTGTTTTTTTTGCTCAGCACCCGCCAGGCAGAAACTGAACAAAAAAGGCGGACAGAAAGGGCTGTCCGCCAGAAGGCTTACGCGGTGGCGCGTTCGTTCCAGGAGTCGGAATGAATGATGTTGCCGTCCTTGTAGGTCCAGGTGATTTTTTCGTAGCGCAGCTCAAGCTGCTCCAGGTGGTTGTGTTTCTCTTTGGCAGGGTCCTTGATGTCGTGCATCACCGGATTGACCTTCACTACCTTGACGTTCTCAAGCAGGGTGTTGAAGTACTCCACTTCCTGACCGGCGTCGTTGATTTTGTACCACTTAAATTCGGCAGACTTCAGGGTCTGACCGGTGGTCACTGCCTTGTACAGGTACGGGCTGGAGGCGTCGATTTCCTTGGTGAGCATGAATGGCGTGTGGATACGGGTACCGGTCAGCTTGCCGGTGTTGTTGTCGGTCGGGATGTAAAGCTTGTGCTCCTGTGCGACCACTTCGATGCTGCCCTCGCGGTCCTTGACGTCCACAGAGCCCTTGATGTCCGCACCGCCGTCGTCTTTCAGCCACAGATAAACCGGAATTGCCATTGGATTGCTTCCTTTATTCATGATGTTGAGACGCGCCATCATCCTGTGATGACGCAGGGGTTACGCCCGGTATCCGGCAGGCATCCGCCTGCGGTACCAGACTGATTTCAACCCGACGGTTGGCCGCCCGGCCCGCCGTCGTGTCATTCGTCTGCAGGGGACGGGTGGCCCCGTAGCCCTGCACCGCAAAACAGCTTTCCGGCACGCCGCCGGTGTCGCGCATCCAGTCCCGTACCGCGCCAGCGCGTTTGAGGGAAAGTGTCTGATTGAGCTGTGCGTTGCCGGTGTTGTCGGTGTGCCCGCTGACCACAATCAGCCAGCCCGGTTTAGCCCTGATGCCGACCAGCGCATTCACCAGCACTTTTGTGGAGCCGGATTTCAGGGTGGCGCTGCCGGTGTCGAACAGCGACAGGCTGTCGAGGCGAATGGTGGAAGGCGTGGCTTTAACCACAGGCTGTTTCACGGCCGACACCTCAGGCGTCCAGCCGTTGACCGCCGCGTTCACCGGGGCTATCAGACGCATGCCCTGATAAAGTCCCAGCCCGTAGTGCTGCGGAACGCCCCTGCGCTGCCAGTCATTCAGATGTTGCAGGTCATTACGCAGGGTAGCCTGTGCCTGCAGACGGGGACCGGTGGATTGCTCACCCAGACGGGCATACAACGTCAGGTGGTCACTGAGGGTGCGAATAAGGCGCTGGTTATTCACAAAGGAGCACGTCATCGCCAGCAGCAGAAACACGCTGCTTATCAGCCCGGCGATCCGCCAGTGCTGCATCCGGCGACTGACGCCACGGTGACGGGAGAGCGAGCTGAGCAGCACATCCGGTAGCGGTAACAATGACGCTTGTGGAATAGCGGCAGGCATCATCGTGGTCAGTGTTGCCCCCTGCTGTTGCCACAGATTATCGTGCTCCCCGTTAACGGACGTCAGGCAGTACCCCAGTGCCGCAGGGCGCAGGCCGTTCTGACCATGGGTGGCGTTCTGCAATACCGGAACCACCACGCGCTGATACCATGACTGCAGGCTATCGAGCCAGAGACTCTGGCTGAGTCGGGACAGACGTACCGCTGGCGCCGCTTCCCGCTGCCAGTCCGCCAGCGTCAGTACACCTTCACCGGGGAGATGGGCCCGCAGCCCTGAAGGGCCGGGGATCGCGGTAAACCAGCGGGCTTCCGCCAGTGCAGAAACATCGGGCGGCGAAAGCCAGACCGCACTCAGTAAGGCAGGCGGCCCAGGTAGCCACTCATGGCACTGCACAATGGCACGCTGCCAGCTGCGCAACGTCTGCTGAAAAGCCTCTTCACGGGTATGCTGCTCCGGCGTGACCGCCAGTAACACAGCCACGCGGGGCAGCAGTGCAGGACGCGTATGCGCAAGCTGCTCAGCCAGCCGGGGCAACTGCTCCGGGGTATCAGTTCGCAGATACCAGCCCTGAGACGTTTCACGAAAGCGTTGTTCCGGTAAAAACAGGGACACGGTATCCCCGGCAACCAGGATAACCGCACCGGTAAAGGTATCCGGCGGAAGGACATCATCAGCCAACTGTTCATGGGCCTCACCCGCTGATGGACGACGTTGCCACTGACGCCATAACAGCCCGCCAGTGGAAAGCAGAACAAGCAGGCTGAGCAGCCGTTGCGTGCTGAGTGACACCATCAAAAAGCCGTTGACCAGCCAGAGGGACAGGATAAAGGTCAGCAACCCCCACGCATGGAGGAACATAGAGCGCATGGGCATTATCCCGGTCCGATAATCTGCGCCACCTGACCATCCAGGAGCGTGGAGAACACGAACCACAGCGCGACCAGCGCCACCAGACCCGCACCCCATGACAGCCAGTACCACCACCGGCCACCACGCAGCGTTGAGGGCCGTACCACCACAGGGCTGTCCTGGCTCAGGGTAAAGGGCGGTACCCGCTCCGCCAGCGCACGCACCACATCCTCGCGGCGCTCGTCGTCCTGCTCACGGTACTGACCGACAAAACCAAGCTGCAGGGTACGGTACAGGCAGGTCAACACCGCGGCATCCGGCGCAGGGGATTTAAGCAACTCACGGATTTGCACCCAGAGGGCCTCACCGGCATCGAGACGGGAAAAGAAATGTGCCTGAAGCGGATCTTTCTGCCAGGTCCGGTACGCGTCATCATCCTGCCCCCGGTTAAGTACGCTCTCATCCAGCAGGGCGCACAGGGCAAACAGCATCTGTTCACTGGCTGACTCGCTGAACCCCGCTTCAGACAGTTGGCTGCGCATATCAGTGACCCTCTGACGGGCGCGCCGGTAAAGCGCCTGACCGTCGGGGATCGGATGTCCGTTACGTAACTGGCAGGCCATCAGCCAGCCGGGATAAAATATCTGTTCAGTTCGGGTCACGGGGGTCTGTGTCATGAGCGTAACACCGCAAACAGTTCCAGCTTCACGTCCCCCAGCGACTCAGGGGTATAGAACGTGCAGTTGCCCGCGTCCAGCATCGCCCGGGCGGCATCGGTGTTCAGATCCAGCGCGAAATAGAGATTCTCCAGACGCACCGGAATAGCGGCAGGGACATGGCTGACGGGCTTTATCGCCATCCCGCTCATCGCCACGTTCACCACCTCCGACACATCATCGAAGCTGCCCGCCTTACACAACTGAGGGAAACGTGTCTGCAACTCATGTGCCGGCATCGATGAACGTACTGACAGCCAAAAATCGGCCCCCTCGCGCAGGCGGGCATCGTGCAGCGCCCCTTTCCACATCACCCCGTCCTGTTTCAGTTCAATGGCCACGACCCGGGAAGGTAAACTGGCTTCCAGCAGTTGATCGAGTAGCGTCAGCATGGGGTTAAAAACCTGTTCAGGGGTGTCATGCCGGTACGCGGGAATATCCCGGGCGTCGTGCTCCAGGGAAAACGTCAGCAGACTCCCGGTCAGCCTGACCAGTTCCCGGTACACCAGTTCAGGATGACGGTGAGGGTTCTCCAGCAGTTCGGTCAGCACCGGTTCGGCGCTATTGAGGGCGCTGAGCAGCCAGAACAACGATACGTCTGCCACGGCAAAATCCGCCAGACGGGCATTGCTTTCACGGCGCATGCTCATCAGCCGCAGACGCCGGGCCTGCAGACGGTGTAATAAGTCACGTAGACGGGTAAGCAACGACGGCGCTGCCGACAGTGCCAGCATCGGTGGGATAAAGCCGGTATCACGTACCCATTGCCCTTGCGCATTACGCACCAGACGGGCCACCGGGCAGGTCAGCCAGGCGGTATTCTCCTGATGGGCAAGGCGCAACGTCAGCGCATGCCGAAGTACCGGAATGGCAGTCTGTTCATGACCCGCCAGCTCCTGCACCGTCACCCTGTCCGACTTCCAGCGGTGAGGACGTTCGCTGTCTCTGCCATCATCCAGATTCCCGCCGTTGGCGTTCAGAAGCGGCAGCGCCAGTACCACCCCGACAGACTCGCCGGTGATCCCCTGAAGATCGCACACGGGCGGCAGGTTCTCGCTGAGATCGGTATCCACCAGCGTACCGTCCTGAAAACGCACTGTCAGACGGGTGGCATTAAGACGGGAAAGTGCAAGCGCCCCGTCATCAAACTCCGCCGTAACCACGCCCCACGGACTGGCCAGCGCCATCCGGGCTACCGTCTCCGACACGTGGGCATCCCACAGTGCCTGCTGCTGAAACTGTTGTGGGGCCAGAAAAGCCCCGTCTTCCCATAACGGACGATAAATCTTCATGGTACCAACCCGTTATGCTTTGGCCTTCGGCATCTTGCTGACCAGAGACAGATTGACGTCCATCCCCTCCACCTGGAAATGCGGCACCGCAAACAGCCTCACGCGGAAGAACCCCGGGTTGTCATCAATGTCTTCCACCACCACTTTACCTTCGCGCAGCGGATGAGAGGCCTGCAGCGCATCGCCCGGGTCGGTCATCTCCGTCACCAGGCCGCTCAGCCAGCGGTTTAGCTCCTGCTCCAGTACGCGGCGGTCTTTGGTGGTGCCGATGTTCTCGCGCTGAATAACCTTCAGGTAATGCGCAATGCGCGACATCAGGAAGATATACGGCAGACGGGCGTTGATGCGGCTGTTGGCCGTGGCGTCCGGGGTGTCATACAGCGCCGGTTTCTGGGTGGAGTTGGCCGAGAAGAAGCAGCTGTAGTCACGACCCTTGTAGTAGGATAGTGGGATCAACCCGAGGTTTGAAAAATCAAACTCGCGGGTTTCGGAGATCATGATTTCGGACGGGATTTTGACCTGGCTGCCGGTACCGAGGTCATACAGATGGATTGGCAGGTCTTCCACTGCGCCACCGGCCTGCGGACCGCGAATTTGCACGCACCAGCCATTGTTCTCAAAGCTGCGCACCATGTTGGCCGCAAAGGCGAAGGACGCACTGGTCCACAGGTATTTGTCGTGGTCCGGGCCTTTGACTTCTTCCACATAGTTAAAACTGCGCACCGGTACGGTGTCCGGGCCATACGGCAGGCGCCCCAGCACGCGCGGCATCGTCAGGCCGATGTAGCGCGAATCATCACTATCCCGGAAGCTCTTCCATTTGATATATTCTGCGCGATCGAAGTAGTTGGTAACATCTTTGATCGCGGCCACTTCATCGATCGTGCTTTTCATGAAGAACGCCGGGCCCACCGAGCCAATGAACGGCATATGCGCGGCGGCTGCCACTTTGGAAATATTACGCAGCAGCGCGATATCCTGCGAAGAGGCATCAAACTCGTAGGCAGAGATTAATGCTGCAATAGGCTCTCCGCCCGGAGTATCATACTCATTAACATACGCGTGCTGGTATAATCCACTCTGGATAATTTCCGGCGCATCCTCAAAATCTTCCCGCAACGCGTCCTTGGACAAATCAAGTAATTCTACGCGAATATTTTTTCTGAAATCCGATTTATCGACCAGGTGTTCCACGCCGCGCCAGAGACTTTCCACCTTCTGAAACTCAGGATGGTGCAGAATTTTGTCCAGGTCCTGGCTGAGCTGACGATCCAGTTCACCGATCATCTGATCCAGCAGGGCTTTATCCAGCTTATCGACTTTACGGGTACCCGACTGGCGCAACTGCTCCAGAAAGACACCCAGGGCAGCGGTCACGCGCTGGTTTGCACCGGCCTCCGCCATATCGGCTTCATCTTTCCAGGCGCTGATATCGTTGAGCTGCTCCACGGGGGACAGGTTGATTTTTTTAAGTAATGACGCATAGACCCCGGCAGACGGTTCCTGCTCCAGGACTTCAGCCGTCGCGGCGGTGGTATTCTGTTCTGCTGACATGATATTCATCTCGTGAAAGTAGGGGAGGCTCAGACGTCCTGAGGGGCCAGCGCGGCAATTTCAGCGCGAAGCTCATCGCTCAGGTCGGGGTTACGCAGGATTTCCAGTAATTCACGGCGGAAACTGGCATCATCCAGCAGATTAGCCCGCAGATCGCGCAGGAGATTGCGCATCGTGAGCATCGCCTGCAGTCGCGGCACTTGCTGTGCAACGCACTCAGGGGTAAAATCTTTCATGTGACGGAACGTGAGGTTAATCTTCTCTTCCGTTTCTTCATCACCGTCTGTATGCT
>NZ_JBDKEE010000028.1:0-53612 GCF_051130085.1 Enterobacter sp. PTB | reverse complement strand
CTCACCGTCGCGAGGTGGCGTATATTACGCTTTCCTCTTTCAGAGTCAACCCTGATGTTCAGGATTTTTTCTCTTCAACCGACCGGGTTAACTGTGAAGTGATTCACATCCGCCGTGTCGATGGAGGCGCATTATAGGGAGTTCTCAGCAGGCCGCAACCTAAAAGTTGCAAAAAGATGACTGACTGCTGTATTCCCCAGCAAAACCCCGCTTTATACCCATTTACACACAGACTTATCCACAATTGAGGCGGGATCTCTGTGCGATCCTACGGATTAACAGGCAAGATCAACTATACTAGCGACAAATATTCCCCCACCAGGCCACCCCATGACCACACAACAACTGACGCGTGACTGGCGTCTTCCTACAGCAGGCATCATGTTGCTGGCGATCCTCGTAGCCGGGTTTACCCTGCATACGCACTGGAACACCTTTCTTCAGTGGTGCCTTGCCACGCAAATTACCCTGCACCGTTATCTGGTGATGTACCTGCTCCAGCTTAACAACCACCAGTACAGCGGCGGGTTATGGCTATTAACCGGCGCCTTCTTCTATGGCGTGTTGCACGCCATCGGGCCGGGGCATGGGAAATTCATTGTGACGACCTACCTCACGACAAATAAAGAAAGCGAACGGGCCGCCCGGGTCGTTCCTTTTCTTGGCAGCCTGATGCAGGGCGTCAGCGCCATTCTCTTTGTCTTTATTCTGGCGGTAGGGTTTAACCTTGCATCGGGGGATATCAGTACCAGCCGCTGGTACGTCGAGAAGATCAGCGCGGTGCTCATCGGTGCATTTGGTGTATTTGTCATTTACCAGGCGCTGAAAAGCCTGCGACCTCGCCGGATGGCTATCTCAGCCATCACGCCCCTTCATCAACATAATGAACACTGTGGTTGTGGTCATCACGGTGTAGGTGCAGATCTGGCGCAAGGCGACTGGAAAACCCGGTTGGGCGTCATACTGGCGATTGGTGCGCGTCCGTGCAGCGGGGCGATCATGATCCTGATGTTTTCAAATGCGCTGGGTATTGTTACCTGGGGGATGGCCGCGGTCATGACCATGTCGCTGGGAACGGCGTTGTCGATTATGGGCCTGTCACTGGCGGTACGTTATGCCCGAGAGCGGACGGTGGCCTGGTTTGGCGGCGGGGCTTCACTCAGCTGGCTGGTCCCGGTCTTTAAAATAGCCGGAGGGATAGTCCTGATCCTGTTCGCGACCGTGCTGTTCCTGACGGTACTCCCCATCAGCGCCAATGGCGATTACATCGCCGCAGGCTGCTAATAAAAGAAAACCCGCCAGCGGCGGGTTTTTTATTACTCGTTGATTCGTGGATGCTGGTCCACCAGGCGGGAGCGTTTTTGCTGCAGCTCTTCAATCTCTGCATCAATATCTTCAATCTTCTGCTCTACATTATCGTAGTGTTCGCGCAGGATCTCTTTCGCTTCCTGGATATCAGACGCCGCAGGCGTGGCCCCTTTAAGAGGACGATTCGCCGTCTCCTTCATGGTAATACCGGTAATCAAACCAATCACCGCGATAACCATCAGGTAATAAGCCGGCATCATCAGGTTCTGCGTACTTTCCACCAGCGAGGCGGCAAGCGTCGGGGTCAGACCGGCAATCAGCACCGAGATGTTAAAGGCAGCCGCCAGCGCACTGTACCGAATGTGTGTCGGGAACATCGCAGGCAGCGTCGAGGCCATCACCCCGATAAAGCAGTTGAGGATCACCGCCAGCATCAGCAGACCGGCAAAAATCAGACCCAGCACATTACTGTTAATCAGAATAAAGGCCGGGATTGCCAGGGCAAACAGCGCGACACTCCCCAGAATAATGAACGGTCGACGGCCAAAGCGGTCACTCAACAGCCCCATAATCGGCTGCACAAACAGCATACCCACCATGATGGCGATAATAATCAGCACACCGTGGTCTTCTGAATAGTGCAGGTTATGCGACAGATAGCTCGGCATGTAGGTCAACAGCATGTAGTAGGTCACGTTCGTGGAGATGACCAGACCAATACAGGTCAGCAGGCTGCGCCAGTGCTTCGTCGCAATCTCTTTAAAGGAGACTTTCGGTCCATCCTGCAGCCCTTCGCGGTCGCCCTGCTCCAGTTTCTCAACGTGCTGCTGGAACGCCGGCGTTTCTTCAAGAGCATGACGCAGGTAAAGACCGATAATCCCTAATGGCAGCGCCAGGAAGAACGGAATACGCCAGCCCCAGGAGAGGAAGTTCTCTTCACCGACGACGGTAGAAATCAGCACCACCACGCCCGCACCCAGGACAAACCCGGCAATCGAGCCGAAGTCCAGCCAGCTTCCCATAAAGCCGCGCTTACGGTCCGGGGAATACTCTGCGACAAAGATAGAGGCACCCGTATACTCACCGCCTACGGAGAAGCCCTGGGCCATCTTACAAAGCAGCAGCAGAATCGGAGCCCAAATACCGATGCTGGCATAGGACGGTATCAGGCCGATACAGAACGTACTGATCGACATAATGACAATGGTGATAGCAAGGATCTTCTGGCGACCATATTTATCGCCAAGCATACCGAAGAACAGACCACCCAGCGGGCGAATCAGGAAGGGGACGGAGAACGTACCCAGCGCGGCAATCATCTGCAGACTGGGGTCGGCGCCGGGGAAGAACACTTTACCTAACGCATAGGCCACAAAGCCGTAAACACCAAAATCGAACCATTCCATCGCATTACCCAGCGAGGCGGCGGTGATCGCTTTGCGCAGTTTGGCGTCATCAATAATGGTGACGTCGCGAAGCGTGATGGGTTTGATTTTTTTCCTTCTGAGCATAGCTATCCTCGTAGACTCGGCCCTGTCCGTTTCACAGTCCCGTATGCGATCTGTGAACCATGGGATCCGCTCCATGCGAATCGCCTTATTCAAGCGTAGCAGGTTTACTTACATTGACGTTTTACGTCGATACAACCGAACCTGTTGACGCCTGCCTGGGCAGTTAATGACCTTTTTACCCTACCAGCGTTTATATTTGTGATCAACTTCACACATATATTTATGTTACGTCAGCTGGCTGCAGTTTTTGTCAATTAGCGCAAATCTGCACGTTCTCAATCGCCATAAAAACACATCCTCACACACGTCATTATCTCCCGGACAACGGAAAATGAAACCCCATTACTTCACATCAGATTTACATAAATTATAACCCTCCGACGCGCGTTTAAAACGTTTACGTCAATATGTGATGCAGATAACTAAAACACTGTTTTATTTTCATTGAATCATCATTCCAATGATCGCATGATAATTCCGAATACCACGTTCCCGGTGCTGTGGCACCGCGTTTACCAGGATCGCTTTTTTAGTTTTATTGCATGGGTAATGACGCCATCGAACCCAAAGACATTCAATACATTGAATTTATTGATTTATTTTTTAGTTTTTGCCGCCCGCCATGCGGGATACGATTTGAGGGTTATCTATGAAGATTAAAGCCACGATTGAACGCATACCGGGCGGTATGATGCTGGTTCCGCTTGTACTGGGCGCTATCCTGAATACCCTGGCTCCTGAAACCGGCGCTTATTTTGGCGGGTTCACAAAAGGGATGATTACGGGCACCGTTCCCATTCTGGCCGTCTGGTTCTTTTGTATCGGCGCCTCAATTAATTTACGGGCAACAGGCACCGTATTACGGAAATCCGGCACGCTGGTGATTACGAAAATTGCCGTGGCCTGGGTAGTGGCAATGATCTGTGCGATGTTCATTCCGGAGAATGGAATTCAGACCGGATTCTTCGCCGGATTATCGGTTCTGGCAATTGTCTCTGCGATGGATATGACCAACGGCGGTTTGTATGCCAGCCTGATGAACCAGTACGGCACCAAAGAAGAGTCAGGTGCATTTGTCCTGATGTCTCTGGAGTCCGGTCCGCTGATGACCATGCTGATTCTGGGCTCTGCTGGCCTGGCGTCCTTTGAACCCCACCACTTTATCGGCGCGATCCTGCCCTTCCTGATCGGTTTTGCTCTGGGTAACCTGGATCACGATCTGCGTGATTTCTTCAGCAAAGCCACGCCGGTGCTGATCCCGTTCTTCGGTTTTGCGCTGGGTAACACCATCAACCTGAATGTCATCCTCGATACGGGTCTGCTGGGTATCGTGCTGGGCGTGGCGGTGATCATCATCACCGGTATTCCGCTGATTATTGCCGACCGGGTCATTGGGGGAGGAAACGGAACGGCGGGGATCGCCGCCTCTTCAGCCGCAGGTGCAGCCGTGGCCAACCCGGTGATCATTGCGCAGATTAACCCGGCTTTTGAACCGGTGGCTGCGTCCGCGACGGCACTGGTTGCAGCCAGCGTGATTGTGACCGCGATTCTGGTTCCCATCATCACCGCACTGTACGCAAAACGTGTCGGACATGTTGCTGAGGTTCAGACAGAGCCTAAGCCTGTTGAAACACACCACTAACCGGTGCTCCCCCTCCCGGTGAGAGGGGGATTTCAGCCACCAAAAATCTCTTCCACCATCCCATCCACAAGCCGTTTTGCCGAGCACAGCCTCGGCATACCCAGCGCGACAGTGTGCCAGCTTTGCGTCACCGACCAGCTCACCGGATGGTTATCCGCCTGACACCAGTCGCCCAGCCAGCCGAGCATGTCTTTATGATCTATCAATCCCGGCGACGCGGGCGTTGTCAGCCACTGATGGTAGAAATGGCGGGTGGAAGGAGAAGCGTTGATGCCCTGCGCAAGATAGTTTGCCGCCATACTGCGTAAGTTATCCTTGAGCATCGCCGCCACGTCTTCATTCGCCAGGCGACAGGCATCACCAAATGCGCCCCAGCGCAGCTCTTCCAGGACGACGTAGCAACGCCCGGCCAGCGACCAGCCATCGTAGTGACCGGCTCGCCAGCGGGTAAAAATTTGTTCGCTGTGCTCACCCGCCTGCACCGTCAGCCCTCGCTGGGAGAGCGCCTTCTCTTTATAGGCGGCTCGTTGCGTAAAATGAGCGGAAAGCTCAGCATACTGCTGAATCAGGCCGGGCGACTGCTGGGCCCGCGGGTTAGTCTGCTGACGTAGCGCAATCAATTTGTCTGCCATCAGCGTCAGCGCAAGGTGCCCGGGGTCAAGCATACCGGCCAGCTTTTCCGCCAGCCCCAGGCGCAGCGCCGCATTTTCATTAAGCATACCCGCCATCGCCCAGGGCCGTAGCCGGGTATGCGTCATGATCTCCTGGGTCAAACGCTCACGAAACTGCAGCTGTTGTGGTCCCGGGTGGGGATGACGCGCCGCGTCCACCCCCTGAACCAGATCGACCATAAATTTTGGATGAATACACTCCAGCGTTCGCCCGGGGCCGTCCAGTAGTTGTGTTGTCATGGTTGTTCTGCCGCGAATAGGGTTTGAATATCATCGCGTAACAGTCGGGTATCTTCCTGTATCCACGTCGCAGTCGTGATACTTTGCTTTAACAGCTGGCTGAGCGCTCGGGTCGAATGCTCATTTTGCTGACGTACTGCGAGGCTATCACGCAAACTTTCCTGTAACCCGGTCAGGCATAACGAAAATTCCGCAAAGAACGTTGCCATCCCCGCCGTAACAGAGACATCGACCTGGGCGGTCAAAGCTTTACGGATTTGTTCACAGAACTGATCGATATGCTGCTTGAATTTTTCATGCAGCTGTTCAATATCAATGACATAGCGTGTGCGTGCGACAACATAATCTTCCCAGCCCCAGCCCGGGTTATTCAGCCAGCGAGAGACGGTTTCACGCATGCTCGCCGCGCCCGCTGGCTGGCCTGCCGGGCGGTGGTCCTGCGCAATGGCATCGTTAAACAGCGCCCGGGTGTTGAAGTTAAGTTGATGCGCCTGAAACGCCGGGAAGCTTATCCGCGCGCGAAAACCCGCATGGCTGAGTTGTTCTTTAATACGCGTTTCGATTGGCCGCATGGCTTCATTCAGCGAGCGCGCCAGCGTCGACTCCAGTTGATCGAAGCGTAACGCCAGCTCCCGGCCGATCTTCGTCTGCGCATCCAGCATGATCAGCTCGCAGGAGGAGCGGATTTTACTCAGCGCAATTTGCGCCTGTCCTTCATCATCCAGTACCAGCTGTTTCAGCGCCTGCGGCTCGTCACGGCGAAGATCCCGCGGTTCGATGCCAGCCAGGTCGAGAACAGAGCGGGCGCTAAACACATGGCTAATCGCCTGCTGGAGTGAAGTATTCTGCGACATCATAAAGTCAGCGGTGGTGTTAAGCGCCTGCTCCACTTCATGCTTCACTTCGTCGCTCACCACGCGCTGACGCGTATGCAGCAGGGCCATGTCCTCTTCCAGGCGCGCGATATTCAATTCCAGCGCCTCAAAAGCGACCGTCATCCCCTGGTAGCGGAAGTCCAGGTACTCCAGGGCATTTTGGGCGTAGTTAAGCAGCTTATGCGACGCCGAACGCAGGGCGAAGAGCGATGCATTGGCATAGGCAGCATAAATAAGCTTGCGGATCGGTTGTTCAAATAACGAATCTTCCCACAGCAAATCGGCCGCATGACGAATATGGTCGATGTCGTCCAAATCCTCCGTACGCCAGCGGCGTCCCAGCGCAGCTTCAGCAAAATCCTGAACCCAGCGCTGCTCCTTGTGATCCGGTAGCTGACCGTGGGTAGTCATCTCATAACGGGCGCGGTTCGCCAGATACGCCCACATCGACGAAACGGGATAAATTTGTCCCGGCGAAATATTCCCTTTCATTAAGGTGCCGGAGATCATCGCTTTAACCTGTTCTTCATCGTCGCTGTTACGATCTTTCTGATCGAATTTATTGACCAGCGCATACAGCGGCACCGATTTACCGGCGACTGAAATGGCCTGCCGGACCTCTTGATCGGAAATCGATTTGAGCTGGGTGTAATCCATCACCGCCAGCACCGCCGACGCGCGGGATAACTGCTCGCTCAGCATTTTTTGCAGATGCGGTTGCCCGGCCTCATTCGGCCCAGGGGTATCAAGCAGCGTCAGTTGCCCAAGGTGGGCATCCAGACCCGCGAGATGCACGAACTCCACTTCGATCACCGGAATGTGTTCGATGGCCGCATATTCAGAGAACGGAAACTCGACGCCCAACGCCTGTGAGAGCCTCACCAGGTCGTTAAGGCTTTTCAGACAATGAAATATCGGCTGCGCACCAAGGTGATGCTTCTCGAAAGCCTCACCTTTTTCAATTCTTTCCAGCAGCGTAATCATGTCCTTATCAATTTCCAGACGCTGCGCCAGCTTCCCGCGATCGTAATCGCAGAGCTTTTTCTGTAACAGGAGGATTAATTCATCGATAGGAGAGACGTGAGCAAAATGGAGCACCGGCTCTTTCTGACCCGGCGTATGACGGATCAATGTCGGAAGCGCCGTCATCGGTCGGTTGCGGTTCGGCAACACTTCGGTTCCGACAATGGCATTAATGGTGGTCGATTTCCCCGCTTTCATGGTGCCCACAATTGCCAGCACCATTTCCAGACGGGTTATTTTTCGTAATTCATTATTCAGCATAGCCTGCTGGGCTTCGACACCCCGCGCACTAAAATGCAAAGGTAAGACGTTGTTCTTTTCACCGGTAATGGCTGCGGCGGTGCTTTCCAGCTTCGCCGTCGGCATTGATTTCAACGTATCAAGATTTTGCAGGGCGAGCTGTAACAAACGCTCTGCTTCCTGGCTTAATTCAAAAATGGTCTGTGTGTGCATGATAAAAGCCTTTCCTTAACGCAAATTTATTACTTTTATTAAGCCACTGGTTTTAATTATGTTGTTCAGGCTTATATGATCACGTGTGGAAAACATGTTCACCGAAATATAACTGATTGAAGATAATCAGAAATAAATCGCTATCCTTGCATGGCGTGTAAAGCTTCCCCTCTGGCATGACAGCCAAAAGATAAAAGCCTGGCCCATTTTTAAGAAACTTCAGGATATATCATCATTATTTACCCACCTAAAAAGAGAGGTAATGCGTCACCGCCATAAGATATGGATGACGGGGAAGTCAGGAGATAAATAACAATGTGTCGCTTCACCTTATCCGAAATGGAGGTGCGTAGCAATTTGCTGCAATAAAATATTCGATATATTTACTGCCATTTATTTCCACCGTGTTAATGCCGTAAGCATCGCTTAACTGACTGACAGGAAATGTCACTGGCGACACGCTTTTTGCTTTTTTTTTAAATAGAATATCACCGACAACGGTGTGGATTTGCGTTATACTTGCCCCCTTTTTCGGCACCCAGCCGTCATTTTGCTGGCACTTTCCAGCGTGTTACGCACTTTTTGAGGATACCCTTATGCAACTCCCACACTGCCCGAAATGCAATTCTGAATACACCTATGAAGATAATGGCATGTTCATCTGCCCGGAATGCGCTCACGAATGGAATGACGCCGAGCCGTCGCACGATACTGATACGCTTGTTGTAAAAGATGCGAACGGTAATCTGCTGGCTGATGGCGACAGCGTCACCGTGATTAAAGATTTGAAGGTTAAAGGCAGCTCTTCCATGCTGAAGATCGGCACTAAAGTGAAGAATATCCGTCTGGTAGAAGGCGACCATAATATTGACTGCAAAATTGACGGCTTTGGCCCGATGAAACTGAAATCAGAGTTTGTGAAAAAGAACTGATTTACCCGTCCGGTGGCGCTTCGCTTACCGGGCTGGCGAGAACTACACTTAACGGGCTCTTCTTACGTGAGGTATAGATTATGCCGTTAAGTCCCTACATCTCTTTCGCCGGTAACTGTGCCGAGGCCTCCGCCTTTTATCAGCACGCCGTCGGCGCAGAGCTCCTCTATAAAATCACCTTCGGTGAAATGCCAAAAGGCGACAGCAGCGAAGAAGGCTGTCCGTCTGGCATGCAGTTTCCGGATTCGGCGATCGCCCACTCGAATGTTCGCATTGCGGGCAGCGATATCATGATGAGTGATGGGCAGCCGCCCGGCAGCAAAGCGCAGTATGCCGGGTTCACGCTGGTGCTGGACACCCAGGACGTGGCGGAAGGCAAACGCTGGTTCGACAATCTGGCCGCGGAAGGCCATATCGAAATGGCCTGGCAGGAGACCTTCTGGGCGCACGGTTTCGGTAAAGTCACCGACAAATACGGCGTGCCGTGGATGATTAACGTCGTTAAGCAACAGCAGTGATCTTCTGGCGGTGGGCAGTCTGCCCCCGCCTGTCATCAAACTCCCCTCAACTCTTCAAACTCCCGCAACCGAGACTTAACCCAAATGTCATATTGATGCGCCAGCATGAGGCCACATTTATTGTGAGGCCCAGCATATGCAAACTGTTATCCGCGTCGAGAAACTGAGCAAGACCTTTCATCACAACAAGGCCCTGCATGCCGTTGATCTGACCGTCCAGCAGGGCGAAATGGTGGCGCTCCTGGGGCCATCCGGCTCTGGTAAATCCACCCTTATGCGTCATTTAAGCGGCCTTATCACCTGTGATAAGACCTCAGAAAGCCACGTCGAGCTGCTGGGCAACACCGTGCAGCGTGCAGGACGCCTGGCGCGGGATATCCGCAAAAGCCGCGCCCAGACGGGCTATATCTTCCAGCAGTTCAACCTGGTCAATCGCCTGACGGTACTGGAGAACGTGCTGATTGGCGCGCTCGGCAGCACCCCGTTCTGGCGTACCTGTCTGCGCTGGTTCTCCCCCTCTCAAAAGCAGGAAGCGTTGCAGGCGCTGACCCGCGTCGGAATGGCGCATTTCGCCCACCAGCGCGTCTCCACCCTGTCCGGTGGACAGCAGCAGCGCGTGGCTATCGCCCGTGCCCTGATGCAAAAAGCGCAAATCATTCTTGCCGATGAACCCATTGCCTCGCTGGACCCGGAATCGGCTCGCATCGTGATGGAAACCTTGCGCGACATCAACCTCAACGACGGCATCACCGTGGTGGTGACGCTGCACCAGGTGGACTACGCCCTGCGCTATTGCGAGCGCATCGTCGCGTTGCGTCAGGGGCATGTGTTCTTTGATGGCCCAAGCCATCAGTTTGATAACGACCGTTTCGACCATCTCTACCGCAGCATTAACCGCGTCGAAGAGAACGCGCAGGCTGCTTAATTAAAACCGATCCGAGGAAAGTACATGAGCTACAAAGCCGTTGCCGCGCTGGCGTTTACCAGCATGTTCAGCATAAGCACTCTGTTAAGCCCTGCGTACGCCCAGGAGCAGGAAAAAGCGCTGAACTTTGGCATTATTTCGACGGAATCACAGCAGAACCTGAAACCTCAGTGGGAACCGTTCCTGAAAGATATGGAAACCAAACTGGGGATCAAAGTGAACGCCTTCTTCGCCCCGGACTATGCGGGCATCATCCAGGGGATGCGCTTTAACAAAGTCGACATCGCCTGGTACGGCAACCTCTCCGCCATGGAAGCGGTGGATCGCGCGAACGGCCAGGTCTTTGCCCAGACCGTTGCCGCAGATGGCTCTCCGGGTTACTGGAGCGTGCTGATCGTCAATAAAGACAGCCCTATTAACAACCTGAACGACATGCTCGCCAAACGTAAAGAGCTGACGTTTGGTAACGGCGATCCCAACTCCACCTCAGGTTTCCTGGTGCCGGGCTATTACGTCTTTGCTAAAAACAACGCCTCTGCCAGCGAGTTTAAGCGCACCGTGAACGCCAGCCATGAAACCAACGCGCTGGCCGTGGCCAATAAGCAGGTGGATGTTGCCACGAACAACACCGAGAACCTCGACAAGCTGAAAACCTCGGCACCGGACAAGCTGAAAGCGCTGAAGGTTATCTGGAAATCCCCTCTGATCCCGGGCGACCCCATCGTCTGGCGCAAAAACCTGTCTGAGACCACCAAAGACAAGGTGTACGACTTCTTTATGAATTACGGCAAAACGCCGGAAGAAAAAACGGTTCTGGAACGCCTGGGCTGGGCACCTTTCCGCCCGTCAAGCGACCTGCAGCTGGTCCCGATTCGCCAGCTGGCGCTGTTTAAAGAGATGCAGGGCGTGAAGGACAACAAGGGTCTGAAGGAGGAGGAGAAGAGCAGCAAAGTGGCTGCGATTCAGGCTCAGCTCGAAGACCTTGACCGCCTGACCGCGGCGCTCGGCGCCATGAGCAGCGTGAATAAAGCGGTGCAATAACGCTTACCGCCCTCTCCCGGTGGGAGAGGGCATTCAGACCAAAGGGGCACACATGCAAACCATCACCCTCCCACCGCCGAAACGCAGCTGGTTCTCGCTTTTTAGCTGGGCCATTTTGCTTGCGGTGCTCGTTATCTCCTGGCAGGGCGCGGAAATGGATCCGCTGCTGCTGTTTAAAGATGCCGGCAATATGGCCACTTTTGCCGCCGACTTCTTCCCGCCTGATTTCAGCCAGTGGCAGGATTACCTCAGTGAAATGGCGGTCACTCTGCAAATCGCCGTCTGGGGCACCGCCCTGGCCGTCATCCTTTCTGTTCCGTTCGGCCTGATGAGTGCCGAGAACATCGTACCGTGGTGGATTTACCAGCCGATGCGTCGCCTGATGGACGCCTGCCGCGCCATCAACGAAATGGTCTTTGCCATGCTGTTCGTGGTGGCCGTCGGCCTGGGTCCGTTCGCCGGGGTGATGGCGCTGTTTATTCATACCACCGGCGTGCTCTCCAAGCTGCTCTCCGAGGCGGTGGAAGCTATCGAGCCGGGCCCGGTCGAAGGGATTCGCGCAACGGGCGCCAACAAAATTGAAGAGATTCTCTTCGGCGTACTGCCCCAGGTGATGCCGCTGCTGATCTCCTACTCCCTGTACCGTTTCGAATCCAACGTTCGTTCCGCCACCGTCGTCGGCATGGTGGGCGCAGGCGGTATTGGCGTCACGCTGTGGGAAGCGATTCGCGGGTTCCAGTTCCAGCAAACCTGCGCCCTGATGGTGCTCATTATCATCACCGTCAGCCTGCTGGATTTTATGTCTCAACGTTTGCGTAAGCACTTCATCTGAGAAGCGAGGCTTTGATTTGTATGCACTTATCCAGACATCCGACCAGTTACCCCACCCGCTGGCAAGAGATAGCGGCAAAGCTCGAGGTGGAACTTCGCACCCACTACCGCTGCGGAGACTACCTGCCTGCCGAGCAGCAGCTTGCCGACCGCTATGAAGTGAACCGACACACGCTGCGCCGCGCCATTGATCAGCTGGTCGAGCGCGGCTGGGTGCAGCGCCGTCAGGGCGTCGGCGTGCTGGTGTTGATGCGTCCGTTTGACTATCCGCTCAATGCGCAGGCGCGTTTTAGCCAGAACCTGCTGGATCAGGGCAGCCACCCGACCAGCGAAAAACTGCTGTCGGTGCTGCGCCCGGCCTCAAGCCACGTCGCGGACGCGCTGGGCATTCAGGAGGGCGACAATGTCATCCACCTGCGTACCCTGCGTCGGGTCAACGGCGTGGCGGTGTGCCAGATAGACCACTACTTCGCCGACCTGGCGCTGTGGCCGGTGCTGCAAAATTTCTCCAGCGGCTCGCTGCATGATTTTCTTCAGGATGCCACGGGCATCGCGCTTAAACGTACCCAGACGCGCATCAGCGCCCGCCGCGCGCAGGCCAAAGAGAGCAAAGTGCTGGAGATCCCCAACATGGCTCCGCTGCTCTGCGTTCGCACCCTCAACCACCGTGACGGCGAGATCGACGCGACGGAATACTCCGTCAGCCTGACCCGCGCCGACATGATCGAATTCACCATGGAGCACTGAATGCATTTCGATACCTCCACCCGCCAGCGCTGGATGGGCGTCCTGGCGCACAGCCAGCCCGCTGCGCTTTCGGACCGCATGCAGGCGCTGAATCTGACGCCGGAATATGACCTCATCCGCGCGCCGGAAATCGGTCTGGTGCAGATCCAGGCGCGTATGGGCGGTACCGGTGAGCGCTTCTTCGCCGGCGATGCCACCCTCACCCGCGCAGTGATCCGCCTGAACAGCGGCACGCTGGGCTACAGCTACGTGCTCGGGCGCGACAAACCACACGCCGAACGCTGCGCGGTGATTGACGCCCTGTTACAGGAACAACCTCATTTCCAGACCCTGATGGAAACCCTTATTGCCCCGCTGGAAGCCGACCGTGCTGCACTGATTGCCGCCCGCCAGGCCCAGATAAACACCAGCCGGGTCGACTTCTTTACGCTCGTTCGCGGAGATAACGCATGACGCTTCAACCCGCTTTTACCCTGGCCGTCCAGGATGCCCAACAAAGTTTTCGTCGCCTGCTGAAAGCCATGAGCGAACCGGGCGTCATCGTCTCGCTGCATCAGCTCTCTCAGGGCTGGCTGCCGCTGAATCTGGCGACCACCAGCGTACTGCTGACGCTCGCCGACAACGACACCCCGGTGTGGCTCTCTGGCGCGTTATCGAATGATATCGCCAGCCAGAACCTGCGCTTTCACACCAACGCCCCGCTGGTTGAACAACCCCGGCAGGCGGTGTTTGCCGTGGCCGACGAGCAAATCAGCCACGAGCAGCTTAATGCCCTGAGCGAAGGAAGCGCGGTGGCACCGGAGACCAGCGCCACGCTGATTTTGCAGGTATCAAGCCTGAGCGGTGGCCGCATGCTGCGCCTCACGGGGGCGGGTATTGCCGAAGAGCGCATGGTCGCGCCACAGCTGCCGGAGTGCATCATTCATGAACTGACCGAACGCCCGCACCCGTTCCCGCTCGGTATTGACCTGATCCTCACCTGCGGAGAACGCCTGCTGGCCATCCCTCGTACCACTCATGTGGAGGTGTGCTGATGTACGTTGCCGTCAAAGGGGGCGAGAAGGCTATCGCCGCCGCCCATGCCTTGCAGGCGCACAGACGACGGGGTGATGACGCGCTTCCCGAGCTCAGCGTCACCCAGATTGAGCAGCAGCTCAATCTGGCCGTCGACCGGGTAATGACTGAAGGCGGCGTCGCTGATCGCGAACTGGCGGCGCTGGCGCTGAAACAGGCCAGCGGCGACAACGTCGAAGCCATCTTCCTGCTGCGTGCTTATCGCACCACACTGGCGAAACTGGCGGTGAGCGAACCGATCAATACGGCAGAAATGCGTCTGGAACGTCGTATTTCGGCGGTCTATAAAGACATCCCCGGTGGCCAGCTGCTTGGGCCCACCTATGACTACACCCACCGTCTGCTGGATTTCACCCTGCTGGCGAACGGCGAAACGCCCCAGTTGAGCACCTCGGATGCAGAGCAGGTTCCCTCCCCGCACGTTTTTAGCCTGCTGGCGAAACAGGGTCTGGCGAAGGCCGAAGACGATACTGGCGCGCAACCTGACGACATCACCCGCACGCCGCCGGTTTACCCCTGTTCACGCTCGTCGCGCCTGCAGCAGCTGATGCGCGGCGACGAGGGGTATTTACTGGCGCTGGCCTACTCCACCCAGCGTGGCTACGGCCGCAACCATCCGTTCGCGGCGGAGATTCGTAGCGGCTACCTTAACGTCGAGATCGTGCCCGAAGAGCTGGGTTTTGCGGTGAACATCGGCGAACTGCTCATGACCGAATGCGAAATGGTGAATGGATTTGTCGCCCCCGAGAACGAGGCCCCGCATTTTACCCGCGGTTACGGGCTGGTGTTCGGCATGAGTGAGCGCAAGGCGATGGCGATGGCGCTGGTCGACCGTGCCCTGCAGGCACCGGACTACGGCGAAGCGGTCTCCGGCCCGGCGCAGGACGAGGAGTTCGTGCTGGCCCATGCGGATAACGTCGAGGCCGCGGGCTTCGTTTCCCACCTCAAGCTGCCGCACTACGTCGATTTCCAGGCCGAACTGGAACTGCTGAAACGCCTGCAACGGGAGCGCGCACATGACTAACTTAAGCGGCTACAACTTTGCTTATCTGGATGAACAAACTAAACGCATGATCCGCCGCGCCATTTTGAAAGCGGTGGCTATCCCCGGTTATCAGGTGCCGTTCGGCGGCCGCGAAATGCCCATGCCATACGGCTGGGGTACCGGCGGCATTCAGCTGACCGCCAGCGTCATTGGCGAGTCGGACGTGCTGAAGGTCATCGACCAGGGGGCTGATGACACCACCAACGCCGTGTCGATTCGCCAGTTCTTTCAACGGGTGACGGGCGTCAATACCACCGAAAAAACCGAAGATGCGACGCTGATCCAGACCCGTCACCGCATTCCGGAAACACCGCTGACGGAAGATCAGATTTTGATTTTTCAGGTGCCTATTCCGGAGCCCCTGCGCTTTATCGAGCCGCGTGAAACGGAAACCCGCACCATGCACGCCCTGGAAGAGTACGGCGTCATGCAGGTGAAGTTGTATGAGGATATCGCCCGCTTCGGCCATATCGCCACAACCTACGCCTATCCGGTCAAGGTCAATGGACGCTACGTGATGGACCCGTCCCCCATCCCCAAATTCGACAACCCGAAGATGGACATGATGCCTGCCCTGCAGCTGTTTGGTGCCGGGCGTGAAAAACGCATCTACGCCGTACCGCCTTACACCCGCGTGGAGAGTCTCGATTTCGACGACCACCCGTTTACGGTGCAGGAGTGGGACGAGCCGTGCGCCATTTGCGGCTCAAAACACAGCTATCTGGACGAAGTGGTGCTGGATGACACGGGCAAACGGATGTTTGTCTGCTCCGACACCGACTTCTGCCGCCAACAGAGCGAGGCGAAAAGCCAATGAAACCGCTGCTTTCGGTTAATAACCTGACCCACCTTTACGCGCCGGGCAAAGGCTTCAGCGACGTCTCGTTTGAGCTGTGGCCGGGCGAGGTACTGGGTATTGTCGGCGAGTCCGGCTCGGGCAAAACCACCCTGCTGAAATCTATCTCTGCACGACTGACGCCGCAAAAGGGCGACATTTTATATGAGGGCCGGTCGCTGTACGGCATGAGCGAGGCCGAACGTCGTCGCCTGCTGCGCACCGAATGGGGCGTGGTGCATCAACATCCCATGGACGGCCTGCGCCGGCAGGTCTCGGCCGGAGGCAATATCGGTGAAAGGCTGATGGCCACCGGCGCACGCCATTATGGCAACATCCGCGCCACAGCACAGCAATGGCTGAGCGATGTGGAGATCCCCACCTCGCGCATTGATGACCTGCCCACCACCTTCTCCGGCGGTATGCAGCAGCGCCTGCAGATTGCCCGCAATCTCGTCACTCACCCGAAGCTGGTGTTTATGGACGAACCCACCGGTGGGCTGGACGTCTCCGTTCAGGCGCGTCTGCTCGACCTGCTGCGCGGCCTGGTGGTGGAACTGAACCTGGCCGTGGTGATTGTCACCCATGATTTAGGCGTTGCCCGCCTGCTGGCGGACCGTCTTCTGGTGATGAAGCAGGGTCAGGTGGTGGAAAGTGGGCTGACCGACCGCGTACTCGACGATCCCCACCATCCGTACACCCAGCTGCTGGTGTCATCGGTATTGCAGAATTAAGAGGCCCCCATGATCCGCGTAGAAAATGTCAGTAAGACCTTTGTACTCCACCAGCAAAACGGCGTGCGCCTGCCGGTCCTGCACAGCGCCTCTCTGGACGTTAGCAAGGGTGAATGCGTGGTGTTGCACGGCCATTCCGGCAGCGGCAAATCGACGCTGCTGCGCTCCCTGTACGCCAACTATCTGCCGGACGAAGGCCATATCTATATTCGTCATGGCAATGAATGGGTCGATCTGGTGCAAGCGCCGGCGCGTAAGGTGCTGGACGTGCGCCGCTCGACGATCGGCTGGGTCAGCCAGTTTTTGCGGGTGATCCCACGGATCTCCGCCCTGGACGTGGTCATGCAGCCGCTGCTGGACCTGGGCGTTCCGCGCGAGACCTGTGCCGCGAAAGCCGCCGGCCTGCTCACGCGCCTGAACGTGCCGGAACACCTCTGGCACCTTGCCCCGTCGACCTTTTCCGGTGGCGAGCAGCAGCGGGTGAATATCGCCCGCGGATTTATCGTCGACTACCCGATTTTACTGCTTGATGAACCCACTGCCTCGCTCGACAGTAAGAACAGCGCGGCGGTGGTTGAACTGATCGAACAGGCCAAAGCACGCGGCGCGGCGATCGTGGGGATCTTCCACGACGACACCGTTCGCTCCCGCGTCGCAGACAGGCTGCACCCGATGGGGACGCTCGCATGATCGTGAATAACGTAAAGCTGGTGCTGGAAAATGAAGTCGTTGATGGCTCGATTGAGATCCAGGCCGGAGAGATCCGCGCCTTTGCGGAAACCCAGAGCCGCGCCCCGGAAGCGATGGACGGTGAAGGGGGCTGGCTGCTGCCGGGCCTTATCGAACTGCACACCGATAATCTGGATAAATTCTTTACCCCGCGTCCGAAAGTCGACTGGCCAGCTCATTCCGCGATGAGCAGCCATGACGCGCTGATGGTCGCCAGCGGCATCACTACCGTGCTGGACGCCGTAGCGATTGGCGACGTGCGCGACGGCGGCGACCGTCTGGAAAACCTTGAGAAGATGATCAACGCCGTGGAAGAGACGCAAAAACGCGGCCTTAACCGCGCCGAGCATCGTTTGCACCTGCGGTGTGAACTCCCGCATCACACCACTCTGCCGCTGTTTGAAAAGCTGGTGGACCGCGAGCCGGTCTCACTGGTCTCGTTGATGGACCACTCGCCGGGGCAGCGTCAGTTCGCCAGAATAGAGAAATACCGCGAGTACTATCAGGGAAAATACGCGCTGACCAACGAGGAAATGGCGCGTTATGAAGAGGAACAGCGACAGCTTGCGGCGCAGTGGTCTCAACCAAACCGACTCTCCATTGCCGCCATGTGTCGGGATCGCAACATTGCCTTAGCCAGCCATGATGATGCGACGCATGAACATGTGCGCGAATCACACCAGCTTGGCAGCGTAATCGCTGAATTTCCCACCACGTTTGAAGCAGCAGAAGCCTCCCGCACCCATGGCATGAACGTCCTGATGGGGGCGCCGAATATCGTGCGCGGCGGCTCACACTCCGGCAACGTGGCGGCAAGCGCGCTCGCGTCGCTAGGTCTGCTGGATATCCTCTCGTCCGACTACTACCCCGCCAGCCTGCTGGACGCCGCCTTCCGGGTCGCGACTGACGAAAACAATCGCTTTACGCTGCCGCAGGCGATTCGTCTGGTAACGAAAAACCCGGCAACGGCACTCAATCTTCACGATCGTGGAGAGATAGCTGAAGGTAAACGGGCGGATCTGGTGCTGGTTCACCGTAAGGGCGAGCACATCCATATCGACCACGTCTGGCGTCAGGGGAAACGGGTGTTCTGATGGGAAGACTAATCTGGCTAATGGGGCCGTCAGGCTCTGGTAAGGACAGCCTGCTGTCCGCGTTACGGCAGCGGGAACATCCCCAGCTTCTGGTTGCGCACCGCTATATCACCCGTGCGGCGAATGCCGGGAGTGAGAACCATATCGCCCTGAGCGAGCCGGAATTTTTCACGCGCGCCGGGCAAAATCTGCTGGCGCTTAGCTGGCACGCCAACGGTTATTACTACGGGATAGGCATCGAGACAGACCTGTGGCTGCACGCCGGGTTCGACGTGCTGGTCAACGGCTCACGCGCACACCTTCAACAAGCGCGCGCCCGCTATGAAGCAGCGCTGTTGCCGGTCTGTCTGCAGGTCTCGCCTGATGTGCTGCGCAGCCGGTTGCAGAGCCGGGGTCGCGAAAACGCCAAAGAGATAGAGCAGCGGCTTGAACGTGCGGCGCGCTATACCCCATCGAACTGTCATATCCTCAATAACGACGGAAGTTTGCTACAGTCAGTCGATAACTTTTTAACGCTTATCCGTCAGAAGGAGAAACAGCATGCCTGACTGCCAGCTTCGCCCCGCCACTGCCGACGATGCGCAGATTGTTTACGCGCTGATTTGCGAACTCAAGCAGAGTGAGTTTGATCATCAGGCGTTCCACGCCGGGTATCTTGCCAATCTGCAGGACCACAATATGCGTTACCAGCTGGCTGAATTAAACGGCCAGGTGGTGGGCATGATTGGCCTGCATATGCAGTTTCACCTGCACCACGCCAGATGGATTGGCGAGATCCAGGAGCTGGTGGTCATGCCACAGGCGCGCGGTCTCAGGGTGGGCAGCCAGCTGCTGGCCTGGGCGGAGAACGTGGCGCGGCAGGCGGGCGCTGAACTGACAGAGCTATCCACCAGCGTGAAGCGCCTGGACGCTCACCGTTTTTATGCGCGTGAAGGGTATACGCAGAGCCATTTTCGTTTCACCAAACTGTTGTAGAGGTGCACGATGAGTCTGACGATTACGTTAACGGGAACCGGTAGCGCTCAGCTGGTGCCGGTGTTTGGCTGCGACTGCGCGGCGTGTCGCCGGGCGCGTCTGCAGGATAACCATCGCCGTCGCCCCTGTAGCGCGGTAGTCAAATTCAACGATGCGGTAACGCTGCTGGACGCCGGTATCCCGCACCTGATGGACGACTGGCCGGCAGGCAGCTTTCAGCAGTTTTTACTGACCCATTACCATATGGATCACGTCCAGGGGCTGTTCCCCCTGCGCTGGGGCGTCGGTGCCCCTGTTCCGGTGTACGGCCCACCAGACGAGGCGGGGTGTGACGACCTGTTTAAACACCCGGGGATTCTGGATTTCAGCCATACGGTAGAGCCGTTTGTGGTGTTTGAACTGCAGGGCCTGCGGGTCACGCCGCTGCCGCTGAATCACTCGAAAATCACCTTTGGCTACCTGCTGGAGTCCGCCCACAGCCGTGTAGCCTGGCTCTCCGACACCGCCGGATTACCTGATAAAACGGTAAAATTTCTGCTCAATAACCGGCCGCAGGCGATGATCATCGACTGCAGCCACGAACCGCGTGACGAAACGCCGCGCAACCATTGCGATCTGAATACGGTTATTGCCTTAAATGAGATCATCGGCTGTCCGCAGGTGATCCTGACCCATATCAGTCATCAGTTCGACGTATGGATGATGGATAACCCGCTACCCGACGGGTTCGAGGCGGGATATGACGGAATGACGTTGTTGCTGGATTAGGTCACTCCCTCTCTGAATGAGAGGGCGAGGCGTATGGATGCTAAACCGCGCGTATCAGCGATCGTAATCGTCTTCTAACCGGCGTTCATCTTCTTCTAACTGACGCCTGTCATCATCCAGCTGGCGTTGACGCTCATCCAGACGGCGACGGCGATCCTCCAGTTGCCTGCGGCGATCGTCATACTGACGGCTGTCGGTCTGGCGGCTGCGATCGTAGCGATCGTCGTCATCATCGCTACTGCGACTGCTGCTGGGGTTATAGGCATCGTTGATCGCCTGCTGAATATTGCCAATGGCTTCATCAATAACATCGGCGTGAGCCAGTTGGCTGGTAAGTGACAGCAGACCAAATAACAGAGCGGTAGAGTAACGTTTCATAAGACCAGACTCGCAGGTGGACTGGCCTTACGGTAATGAACAACAGCTGGCTGGGGTAGCGGAGGAATCTCATTTCTGCGCCTGTTCAATCACCCCTATCGCTTCCACTCTCACCTGGTGTCTCCCGCCCTCAAATTCTGCATTGAGCCAGGCATCGACAATCATTTTTGCCAGCTCAAGGCCAACAACACGTGAGCCAAATGCCAGTATATTGGTGTTGTTATGCTGCCTTGAAAGCTGCGCAGAATAAGGCTCACTACATACCACTGCACGAATGCCGGGGTATTTGTTGGCCGTAATAGAGATCCCAACGCCGGTACCACAAATTAAGATGCCTCCATCAACCTCACCGTCGAGCAGGGACGTCGCAACAGCGCTGGCATAATGCGGGTAATCGGTGCGTTCGGGCGACCAGGTACCCTTATCCACCACCTCTACGCCACGCCCATGCAGATGGGCCAGTATGTCCTCTTTCAGTATGAAGCCAACGTGATCGCAACCAAACGCAATCCTTTTCATGATTTGCCTCTCAGTGAGTAAACTTTACGAACGCGATGTATTTTGTGATTTAAGACCGGTTAGTTGTGCAATAAAACCACAAAACCATCGCGTTCTGAGCGTGTTCTACACCCCTGAGGATCGCATTTCAACCCTGACCTGATGGTTAAGTTTGCCTGTAAGTCTTAGTCCACTCAATGCCAAAGAAATTAAGTAATTGATTTACAACGAATGAAGCAACAACGCACAGCCCAAAACTTCACAACCAATAAAACTTTATGAATTTATAAATACTGTGAAGTTGGCAACATATTTCCCGGGAAGGTTGTGATGATATAGTGTCGTCTTCATTTTTAAGGACAACAGAGAGCGATGAGTCAGTCAGAATTTGAAAAAGAGCTGCCTAATGGCATCGGTCTGGCACCTTACCTGCGTATGAAACAGGAAGGGATGACCGACAACGAGAGCCGTATCGTCGACTGGCTGCTTCAGCCAGGTAACCTGAGCGGTGCGCCGGCAATTAAAGATGTTGCCGAAACACTGCTGGTCTCGGAAGCGATGATCGTCAAAGTAGCCAAGCTGCTCGGGTTTAGCGGTTTTCGTACTCTGCGCGCAGCGCTTGTGGACTACTTCTCTCAATCCGAGCAGGTGCTCCCCGCTGAACTCGCCTTTGATGAAGCGCCACAGGATGTGGTTAATAAAGTGTTCAACATTACGCTTCGCACCATTATGGAAGGCCAGTCGATTGTTAATGTGGATGAAATTCATCGCGCAGCACGTTTCTTCGCTCAGGCTAACCAGCGCGATCTCTACGGCGTCGGCGGCTCTAACGCCATTTGTGCCGACATCCAGCACAAGTTTTTACGTATCGGCGTGCGCTGCCAGTCCTATCAGGACGCCCATATCATGATGATGTCAGCATCGCTGCTGAAAGAGGGAGACGTAGTGCTGGTGGTAACACACTCAGGACGCACCAGCGATGTGAAAGCCGCAGTAGAGTTAGCGAAAAAGAACGGTGCGAAGATTATCTGCATTACCCATAGCTATCATTCACCCATTGCCAAACTCGCTGATTATATTATTTGTTCGCCAGCACCAGAGACCCCTTTATTAGGGCGTAACGCCTCCGCGCGTATATTACAACTCACACTATTAGATGCTTTATTTGTATCCGTTGCACAACAGAATATTCAACAGGCCACACTCAACATGCAAAAAACCGGTGCTATTGTGGATTTCTTCTCCCCTGGCGCCCTGAAGTAAAGATAAAAGGTTGATCCCGTATTAGCGGGATCAACAAAAATATACCCTACATTGAGAACACTGCTATGAATAAATATCTGAAATATTTCAGCGGCGCCGCTATGGGCTTAATGTTATCTACCAGCGCATTTGCTGCCGCAGAATATGCAGTAGTATTAAAAACATTGAACAATCCATTCTGGGTGGATATGAAGAAAGGGATCGAAGATGAAGCAAAAACCCTGGGGGTAAGTGTTGATATTTTTGCTTCGCCGTCAGAGGGTGATTTTCAGTCTCAACTGCAGCTTTTTGAAGACTTGAGTAATAAGAAATACAAAGGCATTGCCTTTGCCCCACTCTCCTCGGTCAACCTGGTGATGCCCGTCTCACGCGCCTGGCAAAAAGGCATTTATCTGGTCAATCTCGATGAAAAAATCGATATGGATAACCTGAAAAAAGCCGGCGGTAACGTTGAAGGTTTTGTCACGACGGATAACGTAGCCGTTGGGGCAAAAGGGGCAGGCTTTATCATTGATAAACTCGGTGTTCAGGGCGGTGAAGTCGCGATTATTGAAGGGAAAGCCGGAAATGCATCGGGAGAGGCACGCCGCAATGGCGCGACAGAAACCTTCAAAAAAGCAAGTCAAATCAAGCTCGTTGCCAGCCAACCCGCCGACTGGGATCGCATTAAAGCCCTGGATGTCGCCACCAACGTTTTGCAACGCAACCCGAATTTGAAAGCCTTCTACTGTGCAAACGACACCATGGCAATGGGCGTGGCACAGGCGGTGGCAAACGCCGGTAAAACAGGAAAAGTACTGGTCGTTGGCACGGATGGCATTCCTGAAGCACGTAAGATGGTCGACGCCGGACAAATGACCGCCACCGTCGCGCAGAACCCAGCGGATATTGGTGCTACGGGCCTGAAGTTGATGGTGGATGCGGCGAAAACCGGCAACGTGATCCCACTAGAAAAAACGCCTGAATTCAAACTGGTTGATTCGGTTCTGGTGACGAAATAACTGATATCCGGTGCGGTCAGATGCCCACACCCCAACTCTCTCCCACAGGATGAGAGGGAAAACATAAGGAGTAAACATGGTCACGCCATATATCTCAATGGCGGGGATCGGCAAATCCTTTGGTCCGGTTCACGCATTAACGTCGGTTGATTTAACTATTTATCCCCACGAGATTCATGCGTTATTAGGGGAGAATGGCGCCGGTAAATCAACCTTAATGAAAGTATTGTCGGGAATACATGAACCGACCAAAGGAACTATTACTATCAACGAGGTAAATTACGACAAGCTCGATCATAAACTGGCAGCACAGTTGGGCATTGGCATAATTTACCAGGAACTTAGCGTTATCGATGAATTAACCGTTCTGGAGAATTTATATATTGGCCGTCATCTGACGAAAAAAGTCTGTGGCGTCAATATCATCGACTGGAAAGAGATGCGTATTCGCGGCGCAATGATGCTTTTACGCGTGGGATTGAAAGTCGATTTAGATGAAAAGGTGGCGAATTTATCCATCAGCCACAAGCAAATGCTGGAAATTGCAAAAACATTAATGCTCAACGCTAAAGCGATCATTATGGATGAGCCCACATCGTCTTTAACCAATAAAGAGGTGGATTATCTTTTCCTGATCATGAATCAATTACGTAAAGAGGGCACAGCAATTGTGTATATCTCGCATAAGCTCGCAGAAATCCGCCGCATTTGCGACCGCTTTACCGTGATGAAAGATGGAAGCAGCGTCTGCACGGGCATGGTGAGTGATGTCACAAACGACGATATTGTGCGCCTGATGGTGGGCCGCGAGTTGCAAAACCGCTTTAACGCGATGAAAGAAAGTACCGGCAACCTCGAACGCGATACCGTGTTCGAAGTGAAAAACGTCACCAGCCGGGACAAGAAAAAAGTACGTGATATCTCGTTCAGCGTGAACCGCGGTGAAATCTTTGGCTTTGCAGGGCTCGTCGGCTCAGGCCGCACCGAGCTGATGGACTGCCTCTTCGGGGTGGATAAACGCGCTAGCGGTGAAATCCGTCTCAACGGTAAAACCATCTCCCCACACTCACCGTTAGATGCGTTGAAAAAAGGGATGGCCTACATCACTGAAAGCCGTCGGGAAAACGGCTTCTTCCCCAACTTCTCTATTGCTCAGAACATGGCGGTCAGCCAAAGCCTGAAAAATGGCGGCTACAAAGGCGCCATGGGCCTGTTTCGCGAACATGAAGAGCGCAAAACTGCTGAAACGCAGCGCCAGCTGCTGGCGTTAAAGTGCCATAGCGTGGAGCAAAACATCACTGAGCTCTCCGGCGGAAACCAGCAGAAGGTGCTGATTTCCAAATGGCTGTGCTGCAACCCGGACGTCATCATTTTTGATGAACCTACCCGCGGCATCGACGTCGGCGCAAAGGCCGAAATCTACAAGGTGATGCGCCAGTTGGCTGACGAGGGCAAGGTCATCCTGATGGTGTCATCCGAGCTACCTGAAATTATCGCCGTCTGCGACCGCATCGCCGTGTTCTGCGAAGGGCGACTGACGCAAATCCTGACCAATCGCGACGACATGGGCGAAGAGGAGATTATGGCATGGGCATTACCACAAGAGTGAAACGCGATATGGACGAAAAAAAACCGTTTAATTTCGCGCTGTTCTGGGACAAGTACGGCACCTTTTTCATCCTCGCGATCATCGTTGCCATCTTTGGCACGCTGTCGTCGGAATACTTCCTGACCACCAACAACATCACTCAGATTTTTGTTCAGAGTTCGGTGACGGTGCTGATCGGGATGGGCGAGTTCTTTGCCATTCTGGTGGCAGGTATCGATCTGTCCGTCGGGGCGATTCTGGCGCTGTCCGGGATGGTGACCGCCAAGCTCATGCTGGCCGGCGTCGACCCGTTCCTGGCAGCGCTCATTGGCGGCGTGCTGGTTGGCGGTGCGTTAGGCGCGATCAACGGCTGTCTGGTCAACTGGACCGGGCTGCATCCGTTCATTATCACCCTGGGCACTAACGCCATTTTTCGCGGCATTACGCTGGTGATTTCGGATGCCAACTCGGTATACGGCTTCTCGTTCGACTTTGTAAACTTTTTTGCCGCCAATCTCTTAGGTATTCCCGTGCCGGTGATCTTCTCGCTGGTAGTGGCGGTGATTCTCTGGTTCCTCACCACCCGTATGCGGCTGGGACGCAACATCTACGCGCTGGGCGGTAACAAGAACTCGGCGTTCTACTCCGGTATTGACGTGAAGTTTCATATCCTGGTGGTTTTCATTATCTCCGGTGTGTGTGCAGGGCTGGCAGGCGTGGTGTCAACGGCACGACTGGGGGCAGCAGAACCGCTGGCTGGGATGGGCTTTGAAACCTACGCCATTGCCAGCGCCATTATCGGCGGAACCAGCTTCTTTGGCGGTAAAGGGCGCATCTTCTCTGTCGTGATTGGGGGGCTCATCATCGGCACCATCAATAACGGACTCAATATTTTACAAGTACAAACCTACTACCAGCTGGTGGTGATGGGCGGGTTGATTATCGCCGCTGTCGCCCTCGATAGATTGATCAGTAAGTAAGGAATTGACGATGAAAATTTCCCCCTCCCTGATGTGTATGGACCTGCTGAAATTCAAAGAGCAGATCGAATTCATAGACCAGCACGCGGACTACTTCCATATCGATATCATGGACGGTCACTTTGTGCCCAATTTGACGCTATCACCGTTCTTTGTCAGCCAGGTGAAGAAGCTCGCCACCAAACCGCTGGACTGCCATCTGATGGTGACGCGCCCCCAGGACTACATTAGTCAACTGGCACAGGCCGGAGCGGATTTCATCACCCTGCATCCGGAAACGATTAACGGTCAGGCCTTCCGCCTGATTGACGAAATTCGCCGTCATGGCATGAGAGTCGGTCTGATCCTCAACCCTGAAACGCCCGTTGAAGCGATGAAATATTACATTCACAAGGCGGACAAAATTACGGTCATGACCGTCGATCCTGGCTTTGCCGGGCAGCCTTTCATTCCGGAAATGCTCGAAAAAATTGCCGAGCTGAAAGCCTGGCGCGAACGTGAAGGGCTGCGCTATGAGATTGAGATCGATGGCTCCTGCAATCAGTCCACCTACAAAAAACTGATGGCCGCCGGGGCTGATGTCTTTATCGTCGGGACGTCAGGGCTGTTCAACCACGCAGAGAATATCGACGACGCATGGCAACTGATGGCCGGACAGATTCTGTCGGCAAAGAACGAGGCCCTTCCTCATGCAAAAACAGCCTGATGTCGTCGCCGGAGTGGATATGGGCGCTACCCATATCCGTTTTTGCCTGCTTACAGCCGAGGGGGCCGTGCTGCACTGTGAAAAACACCGTACGGCAGACATTATCCGTTCAGGCGTCATGTGCGGCGTCGCAGAAATGATCGTTGCAAGGCTTCGCCACTATCAGGTTCGCTGTCGGGGTCTGGTGATGGGTTTTCCTGCGCTGGTCGGCAAAGACAAACGCACCATAATCTCAACACCAAACCTGCCATTACAGGCAACAGACCGACAGGACCTGGCGGGCAAACTGGCGGACGCGCTGGGATGCCCGGTCGAATTCTACCGTGACGTTAACCTCCAGCTCTCTTTTGATGTTAAGCAGCACAACTTGCAGCAACAGCAGGTTCTGGCAGCCTATCTCGGTACCGGCATGGGGTTCGCCATCTGGCTGAACGGCGCGCCCTGGACAGGTGCACACGGGGTCGCAGGCGAGCTTGGACATATTCCGCAGGGCGATATGTCACGCCATTGCGGTTGTGGTAACACAGGATGTCTGGAGACCGTCTGTTCCGGTATTGCCCTGAAACAGTGGTATGAACAACAGCCCCGTGATTACGCGATTGGCGAGATTTTTACCTCAGCGTGTCATGACCCCTTTGTCATACAGCTCTTAAATCATGCAGCCCGAGCCATTGCCACCAGCGTAAATCTCTTCGACCCGGATGCGGTGATCCTCGGCGGCGGCGTGATGGATATGGTCGATTTTCCACGCGACGCGCTGATTGCCAGAATTAAACAGCATCTGCGCCGTCCGCTGCCGTATGAGGCAGTCCGTTTCATTACAGCATCATCGTCATCCTTTAACGGTGCTCAGGGGGCGGCGACCCTGGCTCTCAGACAGTTCCTGTCATCACCTTGCGCAACGCCTGTGCCAGCTGTACACGGGTAAAAGGCTTACGCAGTAACGCCACGTCCGGCAGTTGCGGGTTATGCGTCGGACGCAGATCCTGGCCGCTGATCAGCAACACCGGAAGCTGCGGATAATGGCTGCGCACATGGTTGATCACCTCGGCACCGCTGAGGTTGCCGGGCAGCATTAAGTCGCTAATGAACATGCCAATATCCGGTGACGCGTCCAGCATCTTCAGGGCCTGTTCGCCGTTGTCCGCTTCAAGCGTCAGATAGCCCAGCTGATGCAGCTGCTCGCACAGGGTCTGGCGGACATCGGCTTCATCTTCCAGCACCAGTACCAGGCGTTCATTTTCAACGGCAGCCGCGGCGGCCTGGGTCTCATCAGCAGAACGAACAGGCAGCGTCGAGCGTGGCAGATGCAGCCGCACGGTGGTCCCCTGCCCCGGCGCGCTTTCAATCTCCACGCGCCCACCGGACTGGCGCACAAAACCGTAGACCATCGACAGGCCTAATCCGCTACCGCTCCCGGTTTGCTTGGTCGTGAAGAACGGTTCGAAGACCCGGGATTTGACCTCCTGCGACATTCCACTTCCCCGGTCAATAACCTCCAGCGCCACCATATCCTGCCTGCGTCCGTCACTGCGCGTCACGCGCTGATTCCACGTGCGGATCTTAATAACTCCCGTCTGTCCCTCCATCGCATCGCGGGCGTTCATCACCAGGTTAATAATGGCGTTTTCCAGCTGGCTGACGTCTATCCACGCCGGCCACGCCGGTGATTGCGCTTCAATTTCCAGCGTCAGGGTGGCCGGCAGCGAGTGGTACATCAACTCCCGCAGGTTCTCGAGCAGCGGTTTCATCTCTACCGCGTGCGGGGTCAGGGATTGCTTGCGGGAAAACGCCAGCAGGCGCTGGGTCAGCACCGCACCACGCTCGGCGGCCTTGAGTGCCCGGGTGATACGCGGGGCGTCATGTGAGTCGGGATCGGTGAGTTCCAGACTGCCAATGATCACCGCCAGCAGGTTGTTAAAGTCATGCGCCAGACCGCCCGTCAGCTGCCCGACGGCCTTCATCTTCTGGCTGTGCAGCAGCGCCTCTTCCAGCCCCTGACGCTCGATACGGTCGATCTCCATCTGCGTGGTTTTTTCTTTCAGCAGGCGGGTGGTGTGGACAAGCGAGGCGGTGTTGCGGGCAAAAACGTTAAACGCTCGCGCCAGCTCACCCAGCTCATCACGACGCTGCAGCCCGGGGACGGAAACATCCTGCTCGCCATGAGCAAGGCGCGACATCGCCCGGGAGATGGCCGTCAGGTTGGAGGCCAGATTACGGTAGATATACCAACAGGCGCACCCGGTGATGATCAGCGCCAGCACGGCGAACACACTGATAAATACGCTGATGGAGCGCAGCTCCTGGTGACTCTGGGCAGTGCGTAGCCGGGAGGCCTGCGCCACCTGTTCAACGTACTGATTGATGTCGCTGTTTAATATCGCCACCAGCGCCTTGATGTGGAACATATACCAGCTGATCGCCAGATCGCTCTCCTCCAGCTGCGTCGAGAGCGGAACAAGCTTGTGAAGCTCGGCATTAAAATCGGGCAGGATAGCGTTCACCACGGGCTGCGTCACGCTTCGGGGCAGCGTTGCCGTCACGGCATCCAGCTGCTGAACCGTGGCGCGCGGCGAGGGCGTTTCAATAGCGGCGATGATTAGTCTGTCCATTTCCATAAGCTGTTGCGCATCCGGGACGTTGCTGGCGTAACGGCGGTTGATGTCCTGCAGATGGCGTAAATAGCTCTGGCTTTGATAGAGCGCGCTGAGAAGCGCATTACGCTCCAGATGACGCCGCTGCCCGCGCTCCAGCATGCCCGTCACGCTCTGCTGTAACTCATTACTTCTCTGAATAATTCGCGCCACCAGCGCGGGCTCCTGTTGCGCCAGTGGCGCATCGGCAAGCTGTTCCAGCGAGTGACGCAGCGCCATCTGCGTCTGCTTCAGGCGCTCGGCTTCGCCCTTGTATTCCAGCGCGCCTACAACTTGCGAGAGCCGCACCGCCGCCGTTGCCACATTGGCGGTATCGCGGGCGAGGTTCATGCTGCCGGTCATGTCATCCAGCGTCTGCTGCTGCACCTGTTCCTGGATCTGGCTGGCATGACGAAAGCCGAGCACCGCCACGCCGCTGACCATCAGCGTCACCGCCACCACCAGCAGATTAAAAATCAGCAGGCGACCACGGGCGCTGGCAAAGAAGGGCGGACGGTGTGATGGCATACGGTAAGCTCCGGTGCAATGTGATGCCCTCACCCTGGCCCTCTCCTGCTGAGAGGGAAAAAGCGGGGAATTGTGATGTAAGTTAACTATTCATAACTATGACAAATATGAACGGCTTCTGACATTTTGCATTTACCAACCTGTGATGAAGTGCGGATATCGACATTCAAGGAGATCCGCCATGAGCAGAACCCCGGTACTGGAGATGCGCAACATTGCCAAAACGTTTGGCCATTTCCACGCGCTCAAGGGTGTGGATTTGACGGTGTACCCCGGTGAGATCCACGCGCTGATGGGGGAAAACGGCGCAGGAAAGAGTACCCTGATGAAGATCCTCGCGGGCGCCTACACCGCCACCAGCGGCGAGATCCTGATTGACGGACAGCCGTTTCACATCAAAGGGCCAAAGGACGCGCTGGCCGCGGGTATCACCCTCATTTATCAGGAGATGCAGCTTGCCCCCAATCTGACCGTCGCTGAAAACATTTTCCTGGGCAGCGAGCTGTCGCGCGCGGGGCTGGTACAGCGCAAAGAGATGGCCGCACAGGCGCAGGCGGTGATTGACCGTCTGGGCGCGCACTTCAAGGCGACCGACCTGGTAATGAGGCTGACCATCGCCGAGCAGCAGCAGGTTGAAATTGCCCGCGCGCTGCACCGCAACAGCCGCATTCTGGTGATGGATGAACCCACCGCCGCCCTCTCCTCACGTGAAACCCATCGCCTGTTCGAGCTGATACTGCGCCTGCGAGAGGAAGGAATGGCGATTATCTATATCAGCCACCGCATGGCGGAAGTGTATGAACTCTCCGATCGCGTCAGCGTTCTGCGTGACGGGCAGTACGTCGGTAGCCTGACGCGCGACAAACTGAACGCCTCTGAACTGGTGAAGATGATGGTCGGCCGTCCGCTAAGCGATCTGTTTAACAAAGAGCGCGATATCCCGCTCGGCAGCCCGCGTCTTAACGTGCATCACCTTACCGACGGCAAGAAAGTGCTCCCCTGCAGTCTGCAGGTGCGTTCCGGAGAAATTGTCGGGCTGGCAGGTCTGGTGGGCGCCGGACGTTCCGAACTGGCGCAGCTGATCTTCGGCGCGCGCAAAGCCACGGGCGGCATGATTGAGGTCGACGGCGAACCGGTGGTGATCCACTCCCCGCGTGCCGCCATCGACAACGGGATCGGTTTTCTCACCGAGAACCGCAAAGAACAAGGGCTGTTCCTCGAGCTGGCCGCACAGGAGAACATCACCATGGCGACGCTGGAGCGCGACGCCACCTTCGGCATGCTGAACCGCAAAAAAGCGCAGACCATTTCTGACGATGCGATCGCCCTGCTTAACATCCGCGTGCCGCATTCACAGGTCCGCGCGGGCGGCCTGTCCGGGGGCAATCAGCAAAAGCTGCTTATCTCCCGCTGGGTGGCCATCGGCCCACGCATTCTGATTCTGGATGAACCGACGCGCGGCGTCGACGTCGGGGCGAAAAGTGAAATCTACCGCATCATGAACCAGATGGCGCGCAAGGGCGTGGCGATCCTGATGATCTCCAGCGAGCTGCCGGAAATCGTCGGCATGAGCGACCGCGTCTATGTCATGCGTGAAGGCAGCATTGCAGGTGAACTTCACGGAGCAGAAATTTCTCAGGAAAACATCATGACGCTGGCGACCGGCGTGAACGACTCTCATCATCAGGCGGTGCAACTATGACAAATTCAACCCATCCGCAGCAGGTGGCGAAGTCCGCCTCTGCCAAAAAAATGCTGATGAGCGATCTGATGCAGACGGTCGGCATTTTGCCCATCTTGATCCTGATTGTGGCGGTATTTGGTTTTATCGCGCCTAACTTCTTTACCGAAAGTAATCTGCTCAATATCACCCGCCAGGCGTCGATCAACATCGTACTGGCCGCAGGGATGACCTTCATCATTCTGACCGGCGGGATCGACCTCTCTGTCGGCTCCATTCTGGGCACCACGGCCGTGGCGGCGATGGTGGTGTCGTTAATACCTGAGTTCGCCATGCTTTCTATTCCGGCAGCGCTCATGCTCGGCCTGGTGCTGGGTTTGTTCAACGGCGCGCTGGTGGCTTTTGCCGGGCTGCCGCCGTTTATCGTGACGCTCGGTACCTATACGGCCCTGCGCGGTGCGGCTTACCTGCTGGCGGACGGTACGACCGTCATTAACTCCAACATTAACTTTGAGTGGATCGGCAATAACTACCTCGGCCCCATTCCGTGGCTGGTGGTGATCGCGCTGGCGGTCATTGTGCTGTGCTGGTTTATTCTGCGCCGCACCACGCTTGGCGTTCACATTTATGCGGTTGGCGGCAACATGCAGGCGGCGCGTCTGACAGGCATTAAGGTCTGGCTGGTGCTGTTGTTTGTGTACGGCATGAGCGGGCTGCTCTCGGGCCTGGGCGGCGTGATGAGTGCCTCGCGTCTCTACAGCGCCAACGGCAACCTGGGCATGGGCTACGAGCTGGATGCGATTGCGGCGGTGATCCTCGGCGGTACCAGCTTTGTTGGCGGGATCGGCACGATCACCGGCACGCTGGTGGGGGCGCTGATCATCGCCACGCTTAACAACGGCATGACGCTGATGGGCGTCTCCTACTTCTGGCAACTGGTGATCAAAGGGGCGGTGATCATCATAGCGGTGCTGATCGACAAATACCGTACCCGACACCATCAAAGTGCATAACAACAATACCCTACAAGCGAGGAAGAGAAGATGCGTTTGAAACCGTTAGTGACCGCGCTCTGTGCTGGCGCGCTGCTTGCCGCAACGCCGTTTGCGCAGGCGAAAGATCTGAAGTCCATCGGCGTGACGGTGGGCGACCTGGCCAACCCATTCTTCGTGCAGATCACCAAAGGTGCCGAGCTGGAAGCGCGCAAACTGGCGGGGGATAACGTCAAAGTGACGCTGGTCTCCAGCGGTTACGATCTCGGCCAGCAGGTGGCGCAGATCGACAACTTTATTGCGGCCAAAGTGGACATGATCATCCTTAACGCCGCGGATTCCAAAGGGATCGGCCCGGCGGTTAAACGCGCGAAAGAGGCCGGGATCGTGGTTGTCGCGGTTGACGTCGCGGCGGAAGGGGCGGATGCCACCATCACCTCCGATAACACCCAGGCGGGGGAAATGGCCTGTAAATACATTACTGACCGCCTGAAAGGCAAAGGCAACGTGGTCATCATCAACGGGCCGCCAGTGTCCGCGGTGCAAAACCGCGTCGAAGGCTGCCAGACCGAGTTCAAAAAACATCCGGATATCAAGGTGCTCTCTGATAACCAGAACGCCAAAGGTAGCCGTGAAGGCGGTCTGGAAGTGATGACCTCACTGCTGGCGGCCAATCCGAAGATCGACGGCGTGTTCGCGATTAACGATCCGACGGCGATCGGTGCCGATCTGGCGGCAAAACAGGCCCAACGCAATGAATTCTTTATCGTTGGCGTAGACGGTAGTCCGGACGGCGAAGAAGCGCTTAAGCGTGAAAACTCCCTGTTTGTCGCGACGCCGGCTCAGGATCCGCAGGTAATGGCGGCAAAAGCGGTTGAGATCGGCTATGACATTCTGCAGGGCAAACCTGCGCCTAAAGAGCCTGTGCTGATCCCGGTGACGATGATCGATAAAAAGAACGTCGGATCCTATAAGGGGTGGACAGTGAAGTGATGTAGTGCGGTTTGATGCCCTCACCCTGATCTTCTCTTCGCGGGAGAGTTGGGGTGAGGCCTGACATAGCGTCCAGGGGGCCCCATGAAACGCTCCGAAATCAATGAAATCCTTGGCCACACGCGGCAGTTCTTCTCCATGCACGATGTGCATCTCCCTCCCTTTGCCAGTTTTCCGCCGACGAAATGGCAGCAGCTTGACCCGGCCACCTGGCAGGAAGTGTTTGATCTCAGGCTTGGCTGGGACGTAACGGCATTCGGCAGCGACCATTTTGCCGCACAGGGGCTAACGCTCTTTACCCTGCGCAATGGCTCACCGAACGGCGTGCCCTATGAAAAGTGCTATGCCGAAAAAATCATGCACGTCCGGGATGGTCAGGTGACGCCCATGCATTTTCACTGGCGTAAACGGGAAGACATCATCAACCGTGGCGGCGGAAACCTGATCGTCGAGTTATGGAATGCCGATGCACATCAAGAACCTGAAAATACCGACGTGACCGTTACCCTCGACGGCTGTCTGCAGACCCACGCGCCCGGCAGTCAGTTACGCCTGCAACCCGGGGACAGCATCTGCCTCCCCCCCGGCCTGTACCACAGTTTCTGGGGCGAACGCGGTTTTGGCGACGTACTGGTGGGGGAAGTGTCATCGGTGAATGACGATGAACACGATAACCATTTTTTACAGCCCATTGCCCGCTATAACAATATCGAAGAAGACGAACCGGCGGTGCTGGTGTTGTGCAACGAGTACAACCTGTTTCGGAAATAAGGAGTAAATAATGCCATTGATTTCTCTTGCCGACGGTCTTGAGCACGCCAGGAAACACCGCTACGCGCTCGGCGCGTTTAACGTTCTCGACTCCCATTTTTTGCGCGCGCTGTTTGCTGCCGCGAAACAGGAACGCTCGCCGTTTATCATTAATATTGCGGAAGTCCACTTTAAGTATGTCTCCCTGGAGTCGCTGGTCGAAGCGGTCAGGTTTGAAGCCGCCCGTCATGATATTCCGGTGGTGCTCAACCTCGATCACGGCCTGCATTTCGAGGCGGTGGTACGTGCGCTGCGCGTAGGCTTCAGCTCCGTGATGTTTGATGGCTCCACCCTGAGCTATGAAGAAAACATTCGTCAGACGCGGGAGGTGGTGAAGATGTGCCACGCGGTTGGCGTATCGGTAGAAGCGGAGCTGGGTGCGGTAGGCGGTGACGAAGGTGGCGCGTTGTATGGCCAGGCGGATGAAGCATTGTTTACGGACCCGCTGCGGGCACGCGAGTTTGTCGATGCCACCGGCATTGATGCGCTGGCGGTCGCCATTGGCAACGCGCACGGTAAATACAAAGGCGAGCCAAAACTCGATTTCCCTCGTCTGGACGCCATTCGCCAGCAGACCGGCCTGCCGTTGGTCTTACACGGCGGCTCCGGCATCAGCGATGCCGATTTTCGTCGCGCCATCGAGCTGGGGATCCATAAAATCAACTTTTATACCGGCATGTCACAGGCCGCGCTCTCTGCCGTTGAGCAACGGATGGCAAAACGTCTGCCTCTGTACGATGAATTTGCAGAACTGTTGCTGGGCATAGAGGAGGCGATTACCGATACGGTCGCCGCGCAAATGCGCATCTTTGGCAGCGCGGGGCAGGCATAATGGAACGTAAAGGGATTATCGCCGCCGGCAATATGCTGGTGGATCACGTCCACCAGATTGTGCAATGGCCGGAACGCGGCTGGCTGGCGGAGATTACCCACAGCGAACGTTCAACCGGCGGTGCGCCGCTGAACGTCCTGCTGACGCTGGCCAAAATGCACGTTGGCCTGCCGCTGCAGGCCGTCGGCCTGATTGGCGAAGATAGCGACGGCGATTACATCCTGGCGATGCTCGATCAGTATCACGTCAACCGCCAGCGGGTGCAGCGCACGACTTTTGCGCCAACCTCTATGTCGCAGGTTATGACCGACCCCAGCGGGCAGCGCACTTTTTTCCACTCCCCGGGCGCCAACCGTCTTCTGGATCTGCCCGTCTTCGACCGCCTCGACGGCGCGATGAAGATTTTCCATCTCGGCTACCTGTTACTGCTCGACAGCCTGGATATGCCCGATGACGAGTACGGCACCCGCAGCGCACGGCTGCTGGCCCAGATGCGCGATCAGGGGTATGAAACCTCGCTCGATCTGGTCTCGCGAAAGGGTGACCCGCGCTATCAGCCGCTGGTCCTCCCTGCCCTGCGCCATCTTGATTATCTGGTCATCAACGAACTGGAAGCCGGCGAGTTTAGCGGGCTGGAAATGCGCGACGAGAACGATGCCCCGCACATTGCCCATATCGCGGAAGCCGCCTCACAGCTTCTGGCGGCTGGCGTGCGTCAGCGGGTGGTGATCCACTGTCCGGAAGGGGCGTGGGGGTTAACACCGGACGATGAAGGGCGCTGGATCCCCTCCTGGTTGCTGGAGCGGGAAGAGATTATCGGCAGCGTCGGGGCGGGTGATGCCTTCTGCGCAGGCTTCTTATACGGCTGCCATGAAGCGTTGCCGCTGATCGAGAGTATTTATCTGGCCCATGCCTGCGCGCGGGCAAGCCTGCTGGCTGCGAACGCCATTGATGGGGCAAAAACGCTGGCCGAGCTGCAGCTGTTTATTAAAGAGAATATTTAAGCCGCTTTCTCGCTGTGAGACACATCGGCAGCAAAGACGTAGCCCAGCCCACGGACGGTTTTAATGAGTGCGGGCTGATGCGGGTTGGCTTCTATTTTACGGCGCAGGCGCATGATCAACACATCGATTGTGCGGTCGAACACCTCGGCACTTTCGCTGTGCGTCAGCTCGAGCAGTTGTTCCCGGCTGAGCACCCGCCGGGCGTTCTGGGTGAGCGCCAGCAGCAGACCATATTCTCCCTGGGTCAACGGTACGGGGTTACGCTGCGGATCGCTGAGTTCACAGCGGGAGGTATCCAGCGTCCAGCCATTGAACGTCACGCCCGCCACGCGTGGCACCGGGGTGTCTGCGGCCAGCGCCCCGGTACGGCGAAGCACGGCTTTAACCCGGGCAACCACCACGCGCGGGTTAAACGGTTTGCCAATATAATCGTCGGCCCCCATCTCCAGCCCCACCACCACGTCTGACTCACTGCCCAGCCCGGTCAGCATCACCACCGGCAGCTCCGGACGTTGCTTTTGCAGGTGCAGTAATACCTGCAGGCCGTTGATATCCGGCAGCATCATATCCAGCAGGACAAGGGCGATGTGTGGCTCATGCTGAACCAGACTCAGCGCGTCCTGGCCGTTATGGCAGACAAGCACGCTAAAGACGTGCTCACTCAGCACATCCTGCAGCAGCTCGCAGACTGCGGTATCGTCATCAACCACCAGAATCGCCGGTTTCATCGCATGCTTCCATCAGGGGATTATGTTAAGTCTGAACTATTCTGCCGTCGGCTCCAGCCAATTTGACTTTTACATGACGGAATTACAACCCATGTCACATCCACTGCCCATTCGACACGTCAATTTTGACGATTGGCTGTTTTTCGTCAGGGTTTTGCCCCTCTGTTGGCCGTAAAGTCTGCTGATACCCACAATAAAAACATGGCATAGAAGCTGCATAATGGGGCGTAAGCATTGATTAACTGGAGCAGACTGATGAAAAAAGTCGTCACGGTTTGCCCTTATTGTGCCTCGGGTTGCAAGATCAACCTGGTGGTCGATAACGGCAAAATCGTCCGGGCGGAGGCCGCCCAGGGGAAAACCAACCAGGGCACGCTGTGCCTGAAAGGCTACTACGGCTGGGATTTTATTAACGATACCCAAATCCTTACCCCACGCCTGAAAACCCCTATGATTCGCCGCGAGCGCGGTGGCAAGCTGGAAGCCGTCTCCTGGAGCGAGGCGCTGGATTATGTCGCCACGCGCCTGAGCGCCATCAAAGCCAAGTATGGCCCGGATGCGATCCAGACTACCGGCTCTTCACGCGGTACCGGTAATGAAACCAACTATGTAATGCAAAAATTCGCGCGCGCCGTTATTGGTACCAATAACGTCGACTGCTGCGCTCGCGTCTGACACGGCCCATCGGTTGCAGGTCTGCACCAGTCGGTCGGTAACGGCGCTATGAGTAATGCGATCAACGAGATAGATAACACCGATCTCGTGTTTATTTTTGGCTATAACCCGGCGGATTCTCACCCTATCGTCGCGAACCACGTGATTCGCGCCAAACAGAATGGGGCGAAAATCATCGTCTGCGATCCGCGCAAAATTGAAACGGCACGTATTGCGGATATGCACATTGCACTGAAAAACGGCTCGAATATCGCGCTGTTGAATGCGATGGGCCACGTCATTATTGAGGAGAATCTGTACGACCAGGCGTTCGTCGCGACCCGTACGGAAGGGTTTGACGAGTATCGGAAAATTGTCGAAGGCTACACGCCGGAGTCCGTCGAAGCGATAACCGGCGTAAGCGCGCAAGAGATCCGCCAGGCAGCGCGGATGTACGCCGGGGCGAAAACCGCGGCCATTTTGTGGGGCATGGGCGTAACCCAGTTCTATCAGGGCGTGGAAACCGTACGCTCCCTGACAAGCCTCGCGATGCTGACCGGAAATCTGGGCAAACCGCATGTGGGCGTGAACCCAGTACGTGGTCAAAATAACGTGCAGGGTGCGTGTGACATGGGCGCACTGCCGGATACCTATCCGGGCTATCAGTACGTTAAGTTCCCGGAAAATCGTGAGAAATTCGCGAAGGCCTGGGGCGTGGAGAGCCTGCCGGAACATACCGGGTATCGCATCAGCGAGCTGCCGCACCGTGCGGCGCACGGTGAAGTGCGTGCCGCCTACATTATGGGTGAAGATCCGCTGCAGACCGACGCCGAGCTGTCAGCGGTGCGTAAAGGCTTTGAGGATCTCGAACTGGTGATTGTCCAGGATATCTTTATGACCAAAACCGCGGCGGCGGCGGATGTGATTTTACCGTCAACGTCATGGGGCGAGCATGAAGGTGTCTACACGGCGGCAGACCGTGGCTTCCAGCGCTTCTTCAAAGCGGTGGAGCCGAAGTGGGATCTGAAAACCGACTGGCAGATCATCAGCGAAATCGCCACCCGCATGGGTTATCCGATGCATTACAACAACACTCAGGAAATCTGGGACGAGTTGCGCAAACTGTGTCCGGACTTCACCGGTGCCACCTATGAGAAAATGGGTGAGCTGGGGTATATTCAGTGGCCATGCCGCGATGAGTCAGAGGCCGATCAGGGCACGTCGTATCTCTTTAAAGAGAAGTTCGACACCCCGAACGGACTGGCGCAGTTCTTCACCTGCGACTGGGTCGCGCCAATCGATAAACTCACCGATGAGTATCCGATGGTGCTCTCTACCGTGCGTGAAGTGGGCCACTACTCCTGTCGTTCGATGACCGGTAACTGCGCTGCGCTGGCGGCACTGGCGGATGAACCGGGCTATGCGCAGATCAACACCGCTGACGCAGAGCGTCTGGGTATTGAAGATGAAGCCCTGATCTGGGTGCACTCGCGTAAAGGACGCATCATTACCCGTGCGCAGGTCAGCGACCGACCTAACAAAGGGGCGGTCTATATGACCTACCAGTGGTGGATTGGTGCCTGCAACGAACTGGTGACGGAGAACTTAAGCCCGATAACCAAAACGCCGGAGTATAAGTACTGCGCCGTACGCGTGGAGCCGATTGCTGACCAGCACGCCGCGGAACAGTATGTGATTGACGAATATAGCAAGCTGAAAGCCAGACTGCGCGAAAGCGCGTTGGGTTAATGCCGTTAATTAATCGATGAATAAAAGGGGGTGACTTATTCACCCCTTTTTTATTTCTTAATAAGCTATTTATATTATCAATATATATTGTGCACACTGCCCCGCATCAATAATGTCATTAGCACCGAAATAAATACCCGGCTTTGTATTTTAATTCAGTGAGAGAATCTCCCCCACGAGCGTCTAATGCCCTCTTTCACAAGCATTATTGTGAGACGAAACGCGGCGGGCACCGGGAAATGTTCATTCACCTTTACCGCGCCCGTTTTTTTCTTCTGCGACGACGATTATACTGCGCGGCGTGTACCCAGATGATAAGAATCCATGAAATCAATTTTTCTGATGTTGTTATTTTTTACGTCACTCGTTCACGCGGATGAGATTGGCAGCCAGTACAAGCAACAGGCGGAAGCGGGTGACGCCCGCGCCCAGTATTACCTTGCCGATACCTACTTCAGTTCCGGCGACAGCAAGCAGGCCGCGCAGTGGGCAGAGAAAGCAGCAAAAGGGGGCGATGTCGACGCCATGGCGTTGTTATCGCAAATCCAGTTTACACAGGGCGATTACGCGCAGGCCAAAGCGCTGGCGCAGCAGGCCACTATCGCCGGCAGTAAACGCGGCGCAATTATGCTGGCGCGCGTGCTGGTCAACACCCAGGCAGGAAAAACTGACTACCCACAGGCCATCGCACTGCTGCAAACGGCAACCGAAGATATCGACAACGACTCCGCGGTGGATGCGCAAATGCTGCTGGGGATGATTTATGCCAACGGCGTTGAGGTGGCGCAGGACGACGTCAAAGCCGCGTCGTGGTTCAAACGCAGCTCCTCCCTTTCGCGTACGGGTTACGCGGAGTACTGGGCCGGAATGCTGTTCCAGCAGGGCGAGAAAGGCTTTATAACGCCGAATAAGCAGAAAGCGCTCTACTGGCTGAACCTGAGCTGTACCGAAGGGTTTGATACGGGATGTGAAGAATTTGACGCGTTGAGTGGGGAGTAAAGCCTCACATCAGGCCCTCTCTTTTTGGACAGAGAGGGAATGCGAAAAGGCCGGGTTAACCCCGGCCTTTTTATTTTACTGGTCTGCAGTCTTATCAAAACGACCCAGCACTTCGCGTTCATACGCCAGCGCTTTTTTACGGTCGAATTTGTGCTCCCACTTAGCGATAACCAGCACCGCCAGGGCGTTACCCACTACGTTCAGCGCCGTACGCGCCATGTCGAGGATACGGTCGACACCGGCGATAAACGCCAGACCTTCCAGCGGGATCCCTACGCTGCCCAGGGTCGCCAGCAGGACGACAAAGGAGACGCCAGGTACGCCTGCGATGCCTTTTGAGGTCACCATGAGGGTCAGCACCAGCACGATCTCCTGCCACAGAGACAGGTCAATGCCGTACAGCTGAGCAATAAAGATAGCCGCAATACTCTGGTACAGCGTTGAGCCGTCCAGGTTAAAGGAGTAGCCGGTTGGCACCACAAAGCTGGTAATCGATGCCGGCGCGCCGTAGGCCTCCATCTTCTCGATAATACGCGGCAGTACGCTTTCAGAGCTTGCCGTGGAGTACGCCAGAATCAACTCATCTTTGAGAATACGGATCAGGATCCAGATGCTCAGCCCACACAGGCGCGCCACAATTCCCAGTACCACCAGCGCGAAGAACAGGATGGCGAAGTGAACCAGAATCACCAGCTTCGCCAGCGGCCACAGGGAGGCGAAACCGAAGTTCGCCACGGTTACCGCGATAAGCGCAAACACCCCAACCGGCGCGTAGCGCATCACCATGTGAGTCACTTTGAACATGGTTTCAGAAATTGAGCGGAACACGGTGACCAGCGGTTCACGGTGCGTGGCAGGCAGGGAGGAGAGACCCAGACCAAACAACACCGAGAAGAAGATGATCGGCAGCATCTCGCCCTTCGCCATGGAAGCCACGATGTTGGTCGGCACCAGCGAAAGGATGGTTCCCATCAGGCCATGCGCGTGGCTCTGTACTTCAGCGGTAGTGCTTTGATATTTCGAAATATCCACCGTCGCCAGCTGCGACATATCGATCCCGGATCCTGGCTGGAACACGTTCGCCAGTGTGATGCCCAGAATGATGGCAATCGTCGTGATCACTTCGAAATAAAGAATTGTCTTCGCGCCGATACGGCCTAACTGTTTTGCATCCCCCACACCGGCAATGCCGACGACCAGCGTTGAGATAACAATCGGTACGACAATCATCTTGATCAGATGAATAAAGATATCCCCTGCCGGCGAGAGCAGGTTCGCAATCAGCCACTCGCGGCTGTCGCTGTGATAATGCAGGTAGCTACCCAGCAGGATACCCAGCACAAGGGCTAGCAAGATTTGCCAGGCCAGGCTGACTTTAACGTTTTTCATAGAAACTGACTTCCTCAATGAAGCGCCCTATTCACATAAACTGCATGAATATGGATACATACTGAAAGGGTATGAATTGTGTTGCGTTGGTTTATGGGATTTTTTAACGCGGCGTATGAGTATCATTTGCGCGGCATGTTGCGCAAGCCTTAAAGAACGGCACATTTCGCTGCAAAAAGCGGTCATGACGTGAGTTTGTCACAATTCCCATCAATAACTTTTTGTTATAAAAAGGCTTTTTTAATCGAAATTGTGAATAATCGGCACGGTGAATTATTTTCCTTCAAAGTTTCATTCGCTCATTTTTCATACTCTTCAAACAATGCGTGATCTGTAGCCCAAATAATAAACAAAGCTTGTAAAGCCCCTACTATTAACGTTTTTGCGACATATTATTAACATCTTACAAGGAGAAAAAAAGCCATGAGCCAAGTACATAAACACGACATTCCCGCAAACATTGCGGACCGTTGCCTGATAAACCCGGAGCAGTACCACGAGAAGTATCAGCAATCCGTCTCCAGCCCGGACGTCTTCTGGGGTGAGCAGGGCCATATTCTTGACTGGATTAAACCTTATCAGAAGGTGAAGAACACCTCCTTTGCGCCCGGCAACGTCTCCATTAAATGGTACGAAGACGGCACGCTGAACCTGGCAGCAAACTGTCTTGACCGCCACCTTGCCGAACGCGGTAATGAAACGGCCATTATCTGGGAGGGCGACGACGCCTCTCAAAGCAAACACATTACTTATAAAGAACTGCACCGCGACGTGTGCCGCTTTGCCAACGTTCTGCTGGAAAGGGGCATTAAAAAAGGCGACGTGGTGGCTATCTATATGCCAATGGTGCCTGAAGCGGCGGTAGCCATGCTGGCCTGCGCGCGCATCGGTGCGATTCACTCGGTGATTTTTGGCGGCTTCTCACCGGAAGCGGTAGCCGGACGTATTGTCGATTCCAGCTCGAAACTGGTGATCACGGCCGATGAAGGCGTGCGCGCTGGCCGTGGCATTCCCCTGAAGAAAAACGTCGATGAAGCGCTGAAAAATCCGAACGTGAAAACCGTCAGCAACGTCATCGTCCTCAAGCGTACCGGCGGCAAGATCGACTGGAACGAAGGACGCGACCTGTGGTGGAGCGATCTGATTGAAAAAGCCAGCGATCAGCATCAGCCGGAAGAGATGAACGCGGAAGACCCGCTGTTTATTCTTTACACCTCCGGCTCAACCGGCAAACCGAAAGGCGTGTTGCACACCACCGGCGGCTATCTGGTCTATGCCGCTACCACCTTCAAGTACGTATTCGACTACCATCCGGGCGACATTTACTGGTGTACTGCCGACGTAGGCTGGGTCACCGGTCACAGCTACCTGCTTTACGGCCCGCTGGCCTGTGGTGCCACTACGCTGATGTTTGAAGGCGTACCGAACTGGCCAACGCCGGCGCGCATGTGTCAGGTGGTCGATAAACACAAGGTCAATATTCTCTATACCGCCCCAACGGCGATCCGCGCATTAATGGCGGAAGGCGATAAGGCCATTGAAGGCACTGACCGCTCTTCGCTGCGCATCCTCGGTTCCGTTGGCGAGCCCATCAACCCGGAAGCCTGGGAGTGGTACTGGAAGAAAATCGGCAACGAAAAATGCCCGGTGATGGACACCTGGTGGCAGACCGAAACCGGCGGCTTTATGATCACCCCTATGCCGGGTGCGACGCAGTTAAAAGCCGGTTCAGCAACTCAACCGTTCTTCGGCGTACAACCTGCGCTGGTGGATAACGAAGGCAATCCGCTGGACGGGGCCACCGAAGGCAATCTGGTGATCACCGATTCCTGGCCGGGCCAGGCGCGTACCCTGTTCGGCGACCACGAGCGCTTTGAGCAGACCTACTTCTCGACCTTTAAAAACATGTACTTTAGCGGTGACGGCGCCCGGCGTGACGAGGACGGTTATTACTGGATAACCGGGCGCGTGGACGACGTGCTTAACGTCTCCGGCCACCGTCTGGGTACCGCGGAGATTGAATCCGCGCTGGTATCTCATCCGAAGATCGCCGAAGCCGCCGTCGTCGGGATCCCACACAACATTAAAGGCCAGGCGATTTACGCCTACGTCACGCTGAATCATGGCGAAGAGCCGTCACCAGAGCTGTATGCCGAGGTGCGCAACTGGGTACGTAAAGAGATTGGCCCGCTTGCCACGCCGGACGTACTGCACTGGACCGACTCTCTGCCGAAAACCCGCTCAGGCAAAATTATGCGCCGCATATTGCGCAAAATCGCAGCCGGTGACACCAGCAACCTCGGTGATACCTCAACGCTTGCCGATCCTGGCGTGGTGGAAAAACTGCTCGAAGAGAAGCAGTCCATCGCAATGCCATCGTAACGCGATCTCCCCTCTCCCACCGGGAGGATCTATAAATGCGTGTTGATATCCACCAATGTCAACACGCTTCAACATCCCCTACGCACCATGCTGCAACTACTGGATTTACACTCTCCCCCATGTCTATCATGCCCCTTTGAAGTCAACGGAAATCAATTCGCTTCTGGGGGCTACTCCGGGGGCAACTAACAGGAATCTAACGCTATGGCATTAACTGCCCGTCAAATAGAAACGGCTAAACCCAGAGACAAAGATTACAAGCTGACGGACGGTCAGGGGCTGTATCTGCTGGTCAAAAAATCGGGTGCCAAATACTGGAACCTCAAGTACCGTTTTGTCGGGAAAGAGAAAAAACTCTCTATTGGTGTTTACCCGACTGTCACCCTGGCTGAAGCACGTTCCCGCCGTGAAGACGCCCGCAGACTACTCAGGGAAGGAAAAGACCCGTCTTACGAAAAACAGGCAAGCAAACAGGCCCACAGAACCAGTGTTGAAAACACCTTTAAGGTGATCGCTACCGAATGGTTCGCTCACAAAACACGCCAGTGGACCGAACGTTACCTGAACGACCAGATCGCCCGCATGGAAAACAAAGTTTATCCCTTTATTGGTCATCGTCCCGTTACAGAGATCCAGCCAATGGAAGTCTTAAACTGCCTGCGGGAGGTTGAAAAGGATGGAAAACTGGAAACCCTGCGGAAAACCCGCCAAATCTGCACGCAGATATTTACGCACGCCATCATTACTGGCCGGGCAGCAATCAATCCAGCTGCACATCTCAGCAGCGCACTGCTGCCACCAGAACGGGGGGAAGGCCGTAGCCTGGATACTGAGCAACTTCCGGCCTTTATGCGGGATCTCAGCCAGTCCCGGCGTCTAATGGCAAAGGGGACACTGTTACTTATGCTGACGGCGCTACGTACCGGGGAATTGCGTCAGGGCCGCTGGGATGAGATCGACTTTGATAAAGCTATCTGGGAGATCCCAAAAGAACGTATGAAAAAGCGACGGCCTCATATTGTGCCATTATCCACGCAGGCAGTAGAGATTCTGAAACAAATTCAGGCACTCACAGCATCGCTGAACTCGCCTTATATATTTCCAGGCGCACGTAACCCGGCTCAACCCCGGACCAGGCGTTGCATCAACGATTTTCTGGAACAAATCGGCTGGCATAAACACACCGCGGCACACGGGCTTCGTCATACTTTTAGTACCATCACTCATGACGCCGGGTTTAACTCCGCGTGGATTGAACTGCAGCTTGCTCACGTGGACAAAAATGCTATCCGTGGCGTATACAACCATGCGCTGTATCTGGATAACCGACGTGAAATGATGCAGTGGTACGCTGACCATATAGATAGTCTGAGCCGTGGAGATAAAACGGCGTAATCCCAGGACGCTCAGCTTTCGCGGTTGGGCACCTTTCATTTTATTTCAATCCCTTCCAGTCGTCAGTTCTCAGCAATCACAATCCTCAATTTTATTTAAAATAAACCATGGTTTTATTTTAACGCTATCGTATTGAAATACAAAAATCTCAGGTATTTCAGTGCATGAATTTACCACTGACCACTGCCTCAATTCTGTGTGGTGATTACACCCTGCAAACAGGGTCACAGCCCTCCATACAGGAAACAGACCAAATGAAAAGATTTCTCATCCTTGTCTCACTGGCTGCACTGCCATTTCTCATTGAGCGCTCGCTGGCGCTGATTCATCTCATTGTGCTCTCAGCTTTGACTCAATAACCGCTCTTCACTCTTCCGGCAACGCCGGATAACTCAATCTCAATTCACACTTGACTCAACTAAGGTGCAATATGCGCATTTACATCGACGATGGTTCGACTCACATCAAAATGCTGTGGGAGCAGCACGGCAGGACCTTCACCCACCTCAGTCCCAACAGCTTCAGACGCGGATGGTCAGCCACGTTTGGTAACGGTAAGCCGTTTAACTACACCGCAGGCAAGGAGAAATACTCGTTTGACCTCATTTCCCCTGATACACTTACCACCAGCAATATCGAATGGCAGTACAGCCCGCTCAACGCCGTAGCAGTCCATCACGCGTTACGGACCTGCGGGCTTTCTCCCCAGTGCGTGGATATCGTGGTGACGCTGCCGCTGTCGGAGTTCTACGATGAAGACGCGCAGTACCGGCTTGATAACATTGAGCGCAAGAAGCAGAGTCTGATGCAACCTGTGGAACTGAATAACGGTCACCTGTTTACCATCACCCGCGTTACCGTGCGCCCGGAGTCCATTCCTGCCGGGATTGCGCTGTGCGATCAACTCTCGTCCTCCAACTCAGTGCTGATTGTTGATCCAGGCGGAACGACGCTGGATATCTCACAGGTGGCGGGCCAGATGTCTTCGGTGTCGCGTATCTACGGCGATCCGACCTTAGGCGTATCGCTGGTGACTGATGAAGTGCAGCAGGCGTTACGTAAAGCCGGTATGGCGCTGTCCCGCTACAACGTGGACCGATTGATTATCAAACGTTTCGACGACACGTACCTGGCGAACAATATCAACGATCCACTTGCTGTCGATGGAATCAAACAGGCAATCCACAGCGGTATCGCGCGTTACCGGGCGCGGGTGCTGGAAGCGATAGATCGCTTCAAAGGCTATACCCATGTTGCGGTTGTTGGCGGTGGAGCCTGCCTACTGGCTGATGACATACGTACTCATGTTAACCTGCGCGAAGATCGTTTCTTTGTGGCTCAGGATCCGCAGTTCGCGCTGGTGCATGGTCTGAAAGCTATTGGCTGATGGAGGTGGAATGAACCGAAGAAAAGTGCTGATTTATCTGCGCCCTGCAACACATGCCAGCGAGCGCTTTGCAGATGCGCGTATTGAGGCGCATCACCGGGGAGATCGCGGTGAACTGTCACGAACGGCATTACTGGCTGGTATAGCGCTGGGCGAGATTGACAGCAGGTTGCCGTCTGTACTGGCCGCACTGCTGGCTGACAACACGGGCCCGGAAACACTGCGAACCATGCTGTCGTCGTTTCTGAGCATTCAGTCGGGTTCTGTTCCATCTGTAACGGAGACGACTACAGAACCACAACCAGTGGTAACGGAGCAGCCCACCAGCAGCGTTTCAGCGAAAAATCTGGCGGGTTCTCTGCCAGAATGATTTATAATTGATGTTATATCATTACAATAACTAAATAAAAAACAGGACGCTCAGCCTTAATGGTCGGGCGTCCTTTTATGACTGTATTCTTTTTTTGCTTTCTTTTACCACCAGCGTTAAACCTGCTCCTGCAGCGGTGCTGGAGAATGTACATTTCCCGATTAGGGCAGCAGCCGATAAACGAAATATCCGTGACATCGGCAACCAGCCAGATTTTGGTACCCGCAGGAAGGGAGATCATCGTGGACTCCTTTTCATTTCACCGATCAGCGCCTGCGGAAGGGCTGGCGTCACCGCACCACTGAGTTTTAAAGAGCCCCCCGGCAGATGCACTTCACAGCACAGTTCTGCGTTGTCGTCATTTTTCGGCACATTCAGAAGTGCGCCATCAATAACGTCTGGCTGCCGTTCCGCTATTTCTACGGGGAGCAGGGTTACGGGAGTGACAGCAAAGCTTTTATTTTGCTTCTGCCGGTAAGGTCCATTTACAATTTATAAAATTGACTCCAGCCGTTGTTTTGCCTGGCTGGTTAATCGTTTAATTCCCAGAGATCGGGCCATCTCAGGTATGAGATTATCGCCTTTAAGACTTAAGGCCAGCGCCCGTAACTCTTCGCTTGGAACTGCATCAACCTGACGAATATCCGAATCCGTAGCAGGCAGACGGAATGAACACCAGTCTGTACGCTGGGTTTCAGACAGCCAGATAAAATCATCACCAGACGGATCTGTCGCAACATGATACTGCTGATCCACGATCTCCATGACGCGCTCACGAATCAGTCTTCCTACCCGGCTAAACCCATGTACACGCGCGATGCGTTGAACCAGAGTTATATCCAGAACAGGTGCTTCAGTATTAAGCACATCAGCAATAAGCGCTTTGAGCGTCTCATCATAGCCACCGACATAGAACTTCTCTGGATCCGTCTTCCCCTGCCAGTTTTTCAGCTCATTGACAACATATTGACCGGCTTTCCCCGACGAAACGGCTTCACCTGTCGCTGAACCGGCATACTTTAACTCCGGCAACGCGCCTTCTGCTTCATCGTCGGTCGCTGTGGCGAGGATTGTCACCTTGCTGTTCTTAGGTATCACTGTTAATATCGCATCGTCAGCAGGCGCTGAAACACATTGTTCGCTTTCGACCTCGCCGCCCTCACTGACAGGCAATTCGTCGGATATCTGCACATCTTCTACAGCAGCAACTTCTTCCGCCCTGGACTCCTCCAGAAGCTGATTAATCGCAGCATCCAGCCTTTCCAGCGCTCCCGCCTTATCAATCCACCACTCAGTTGACCACAAGCGGAGAAGCTTCCAGCCCAGCCCCTGCAAAATAGCGCTACGCACTTTATCGCGATCCCGTGCAGTGGCCGCACTGTGATAAGTGGCACCATCACATTCAACCCCAACCAGATAATCTCCGGGTTTATCGGGATGAACAATGCCCAAATCAATTCGGAAGCGCGATACACCAATCTGGGAAACAACCTGCCAACCCTTGTTTCGGAGCCCATTGGCAACCGCCTCTTCGAAAGGAGAGTCGTATCCGCCTACTGAACCACGGACAGCCTGCGCCATCGCCATCGGGCCGCGTTGAGCAAACTCGATAAAGTGTTTAAGGTCAGCAACTGCACGCGCGCTGGTACGGTTAAGATCGATAAGAGAAGGTTCAAAAGAGCTGAACACCATCATTTCCTGACGTGCACGGGTGACAGCAACATTGAGTCGACGCCAGCCCCCTTCACGGTTCAGGGGCCCGAAGTTCATTGACATCGTATTAGCACCCGGTTCCGTCGGACCGTATCCAATACCGAGCATAATCAGGTCACGTTCATCCCCCTGGACCGTCTCCAGGTTTTTTACAACAACAGGCTCTCCCTGTTCAGACAGGAAAAACGGCTCAATTTCCGGATGCTGTTGGCGGGCGCGATCCAGCAGATCGTTGATCAACTTCTGCTGTTCGGTATTCAGGGTAATGATCCCTATCGATTTTCCTGACGCGATGAATGCCTTATCCGTAAGGCGTTTTACCGTCTCTGCAACCATGGCCTCAGCTTCTGCCTGATTATGGCGCCCTTTCCCCTTGGAATAAACGCCTTCAACTTTGCACCACTGTACGGCACTTAACTTTGTTTCGGACGCCGGGAAGGTGATTAAATTACTGTCGTAGTACCGGTGGTTCGAGAAAGTGATCAGACTTTCATGACGACTACGGTAGTGCCAGTTCAGACTGTGGTTATACAGGCCCGCAGCCAGGCACTCGTCAAGAATACTTTCCATATCCTCTTCAGTATCATCAGTATCATTTGCCGCGCGATTAAAGAAACTCGTTGGCGGCATCTGACGGGGATCGCCTGCAACAACAACCTGCTTACCGCGCGCCATCGCCCCGATAGCATCCCACGGAGAAATCTGGGACGCTTCATCAAAGATAACGAGATCAAACAGCGCCAGCTCCGACGGTAAAAACTGAGCAACGGAAAGCGGGCTCATTAACATGCAGGGAGCCAGTTTAGACATCGCATCGCCCATTTCAGCAGCCATCTGTCGGACAGGTTTATGACGTCGGGATTTCTGCAACTCATGTTTAAGCAATGCAAAACCGCCCTGCTTACTGACCTCATTTTTTGCCGGGATCACACCGCACAGTTTTGCACGAATATAACGAACAGTCAGTTTAGCCAGGCGATCGGTCTGTGTACGATACGCTTCAATATCGCTCGAATGTTCCGCAGGGACAAAATTATGCAACAGCGGTTCAGCATCAATGACCCATGATGCAAACCAACGGCAATACGCCGTTTCAAACAGCTCACTGGCACTGATATCACCAGACTCAAGCTGCACGAGCGCATCCACCAGCGGTAATAATCCCAGCCCAACGGCTTCCTCACGGACACGGTTCCAGTCACTCCAGGCTTTCAGTGCAGACTGATGCAACACAATACCCTGAGCACAATCACGCAACACAGGTACCGTCAGATCGCGCTCTGATGCCTTTATTATCTGACTGAATATCACTCTGGCATCGTTTAACTCTGAAATTGACTCACGCAAATTGCGGGTCAGAGCCGCAATCGCACCATGGGCGTCAAGCAGCTCGTTGGCGTCAATCATCAGCGTCTTGACTGCCGCTCTGATATCAGCAAGCTGTTGAGGGGAAGAAGCAAACACTGCCAGTGCTCCACGAATGGCGTCGGCCAATTCCAGCGTGTTTTGCAGGGCTGAATAATCCGTATCAAGACCCTTCCACCCCGGGAACCCGGCGATCAAAAGTGCAAGTTCCGACAACTGCTTATCTAGCGACTGAAGTTTTTCGATAGCCGAAAGATCGACAGCAAAGTCAGGCTGCGTACTCAGTGCATGTTGTCGCATAAACTCAACTGTGGCTTTTTTACGGGCTTTCTTCGCAAAGAACCAGAACTTCTTATCCGCCTCTTCCAGCGCAGCTTTAATCTGTTGCACGTTGGAGTTCTGCCAGCTGTTATCAGGGTAGTTGACCGACAGCTGTGACTTCGTGGAGCTGATATCACGAAGAAGGGCTATTGTTGCTTTCGCAGCATCAATTCTTGCACCGGCATCCGGCGTAAACATAAAACTAAAATCAATTCCGGCAGCTTTTGATAGCAGCTCGCAAAGCGTGACCAACTGAAGAAGTTTATCCGGTTCACCTGAATCCAGGGTAATCCCGGTGGCCGCCAGTGATGCTTCAGCCGATTTTTCGAGGCGCTCAATTTTTAGCGGGATCCCCTGAGCCTCAGCTACCAGCGACGATTGCCAGCCATTCGTCCACTCCGTCTGATTAATCGCACAGAAATGACCATCATGTTGCCTGAAAGTATCACGGTTGAGTTCAAGACGTTTGGTAACCTCTCTGAACACTGTCATTTGTTCGTGCGTATGGAGGGTACCCGCCGCCCAGGTGAAGTGAGGTGTTACGACGCTGGCATCTTTAATCACCCGCCCCATCGCCTGATGGAGAGTTAACCCGTTCGACCAGCGCTGATGCAGCAGGCGAACAATACCATTGAGTCTGTTTCGCAGGCGCTGCACCTTGCCTGCTTCTTCTCCCCATTCCTGGGTCGTCAGAAAATCACGGGTATCCCATGCTCTTTCCAGTTGTTTGAGGAAATCCATTTTTGACGTTTTGCTGGAATGCAGTTCCAGGCAAAACTCACCCAATCCCTGGGCTTCCAGCCGTCGGTAAACTACATCCAGCGCCGCTTTTTTCTCAGCAACAAATAAAACACGTCTTCCCAGTGCCAGATTATGCGCAATCATGTTGGCGATGGTCTGGGATTTTCCCGTTCCTGGCGGCCCATCGAGGACAAAATCGCGACCTTTTGCAGAGGCAACTACAGCGGCTACTTGCGAGGAATCAGCAGGTAATGGCAGGAAAAGCTCTTCGATATTCAGCACATCATCAAGTTTATCTGCATCAATGATTTCGCCGCTTTTCTCAAGAATGACATCCTCTTTTCCGCGCTCAATGAGGTATTTCACGAGCGGGCTCTGCATCAGTTGTGGCGCTCTGTCGATCAGATCCTTCCACATCAGATATTTGGCAAAAGAGAACGTGCCGATAACAACGTCCCGCATGACCTCAAAACCGGGCATATCGCGCACTGCACGGCGTACCATATTCCAGATACCATCCACATCGATCCCGCTCTCATCGGTCGGTAACTCACCATCCAGCCCGTTGATTGTCAACGCAAAATCATTATGAAGAAGTTCGAGCAGAGTCAGATTGAAGCGGGGCTCCTCTTCCAGAAGACGCATCGTCACGCCTGACAGCGCACTTTTTCGATCCAGTTGAATAGGGAGCAGGATAAGGGGAGCTGAATAACTCCTTGGGTCATCGGCAGACTTTTTCCATTTCAGGAAACCGACAGCAAGGAAGAGGGTATTTGCTCCACCTTCTTCAAGATCGCTTTTAGACTTACGGTATAGATCGATGAGCGATGATTCCAGACGCTCTTTTTCCAGCAGTGAGACCACTTCGCCACGCTCCAGCGCCTGGCTGGCATATTCTTCACGAAGGTTTTCATTGGTCTGCTGGCGATAGAGCTCAGCATCCCGCCCCCCGCTTTCGAGATCGGGTAACGAAACAATACGGATCCGCTTACCCTCTGCCAGCTTGTCTTCCAGATTTCCCGGGTTAGAGCAAATTAGCCGTATCCCTTTTGCACTCTCCGGCATGTGCAATAAGCGATTACGGGTCGTCAGATCGAGTAATTTTCGCTGCCATTGTACAAGCCGCCCGGATGTTTCTTTTTTACCATCAATCTCGATATCGAGATCAAAAGAAGGGAGTAAAGGAGCATCTTCGAAGCCATGATGGACTTCAATCACTGAATCAGGTTCGCTTTCCAGCCGGATCCCCCCGAGCGCCAGAGGGCGAATTTTTTGCATGCGGGCGCGACGGGTATCAATAGCTGCATGAAACTCTTCTTCAGTCAGGTGTTTGAGCGCTTCTTCACTGGCCTGTGTAAATGATGGCGGGTGTGCTTTTGTGACAAGCGTTGTTTCGAACACCACCATTTCTTTCAAATCAACGCGTTTACGGACCGCAGAGACATCTTCAGTGACCAGTTGAGCAAATTCCTGCGGCTGAAGCCAGAGACCTGCAAAAGCATGCCCTTCACTCAGATAAACCAGTGGGTTAAGCCCCATTTGTTCGAGCGCTGAAGCGAACAATAATGTTGTATCCAGGCAAGTCGCTACCTTGCCTTCCATAATGGCACCCGGAGTCCGAATTTTCTGACCGTTACACTCAAAGCTGGCAGGGGGCAATGCATAGCTGAGACTCTGATTACAGATAGCCGTCCATAGTGCTGAAGCCATCTCCCAAACACGGGTTCTGGATTTGCTTTCATAGCCATCAAGCGCATCGTTTTTCCCCGCACCGCGCAGCACATCCGACGTCGCTTTCAGAAGACGATCCACGGCAGGGTCATTTGGCATAATAAAAGAAGGCAGGAGTTCGACCATGGCATTGCCCCCCCACTCATTTTTTGCCAGTGCTTCGAGGGGATAATTCAGCGAGAAAAGCGTTACCTCGCCCTGCCGTAAGGTGAGTGTAACTTCACATGCCACACTTTCCGTCAATTCAGCCAGCCATTCCGCATTCAGCTTCACATCCCGCTCGCGAATATCAAGGGATGAACTGGGAAGTAAGCAGTCAATATTCCATTGTTTAGCTTCCAGCACTCCAGGTGTTGTCTGCAGATGCAACGTCAGATTCTCAAACGTTTGTTCTGACTCGTTATGCAATGCCAGTTCACGTAACAAAGGAACCGCATTCTGGTGAGACGTAAACCCCAGTTTACGCGCAATGCTCACATGCGCTTTAATACTCATTGTTTCTCCTTAAGAGAAATTATTCTATACACGATTAACTTGAAGATGCATTTTTCAGCATCTGGAAGTTGTCATTAATATGACCAGCCAGCGTCCCGGCGATGAGCGGTAATTTATCGCTGAAGAAGTGATGTATTTCCTCACGGAACACTTTTGGCGAGGGGAAGTAGCGGTTGTTTCTCACCTGCTCATTCATCACCTTCCACAGCCGTTCTATCGGATTCAGATTAGGGCTGTACGGAGGCAGATAGTGAAGCTCGATATTTAGCAGCCAGGCCCACCAGGGAAAGATTACGAAACCCCGCAGCCCGCAAGGACTGACGCGAGATACTTCC